>JBGTNB010000257.1:0-27405 GCA_041743285.1 Gemmatimonadaceae bacterium | reverse complement strand
TGCCTGACGCGGGGGCGCCCGCCCCCGCGGCGACGGGTAGCGGCCCGATCGTCGGCCGCGGCGGACCGACACAGGGGATAGTCCCGCGCTACGATTCGCCGCTTTGGGCTCCCGTTGCGCCGGAACTGATCGCTCCGCGGTCCGCCGCTGAGGAGATCCGGGAGGGAATCGCCGCGCGGGTTTGGCACCAGAACGATTCGCTGCGGCGCGCGGAGCCCACCGGGAGAGAGCCCGGCGACTGGACCGTGACCAAAGGCGATACCAAGATCGGAATCGACCAGCGTAAGATCTATCTCGGACCGATCGAGATCCCAACGGCGGTGCTGGCTCTGCTGCCGATAAACCTCCAGGCCAATCCTCAGGCGCTCGACCGCGAGCGCGCGCTTTCGCTGCAGGCCGCGGACATTCGGAATCACGCGCAGCGCGCCGTCACCAACGAAGAATTTCGTGAGGCGGTAAAGCGCATTCGCGAGCGCAAGGAGCGGGAGCGCCGCAAGACGCAGGAGCAGCTCGGACCCGTCGCCGAGCCGGAGAGCGGCCGTTAGGGTCTCCGGCGGGAGTGGCTGACGTCAGTCGGGCAGCTGTCCCCAGTCGGCCTGCTCGTTCTCGTGAAGCGCCCGAAACACCGAGCAGACCCGACCCAGCAGCGCGATGTCTTCGGTAGCGGGATCATATTCCCGCACCGGCTCCTCCGGATTGGCCGGAACCAGCGCGATGAGCCCTTCGCGATGCGCCAGGGTCTTGACCGTCGCTTCTTCGCCGATCCGCGCGGCTACCATGTCGCCATCTTCCAGAGTGACGTTAGGCTGGATGAGCACGTAGTCGCCGTCAAACACTCCGCGACCTATCATGCTGTCGCCCATCACCTTGAGGTAGAAGCAGTCTTCGCCAGGGACAAAGCGCCGGTCCATCGTGATGAAGCCGAGTCGGTGCTCAGGGATGAGCGACGGCTCCCCCGCGGCGATCTTGCCGAAATAGGGCACCGGCTGCGTCTGCCGCGCCGCCTGAAAGCCGAGAAGGCGAACCCCGCGTGATCTCGAAGGGTCACGCTCGATGTACCCCTTCCGCGCCAACGACTGCAGCAGCTCGGATACCGTCTTGGTGGACTTGATCTGGAATTCGCGGCCAATGTCCCGCACGCTCGGCTGATAAGTATGCTGCGTCAGAAAGTCCAGTAGGTAGTGGTAAACCTTGCGCTCCGTAGGAGTTAGCGGCTCTGGCATGTGCACTTCCGGGTGTTGTGATCTGCGGCGCGAGGGGCGCCTCGACCGTGAAGCCCGCGGCGGAATCCGTGTATGGTAGCGCGGCCGTCGTCGGCGAGCAAAGCAACATTGTATTTCTCTAATCTTCCGTCAACAGACGGTTCCGTCAACCAGCACGAATCTGGTCAGCGCCATTCACATGCGCGGCCGCCTGGTCCAACCTGAGGAGCGCCCGATCACGGCCCATGGCCAGCAGCACCTCGAAGATTCCCGGACTTACGCTCATCCCGGTTAGCGCCACGCGCAGCGGCTGAAATACCTTTCCGCCGGAGACTCCGCGCTCGGCGGCCAGCTCGCGCAGCGCCCGCTCCATGGCTTCGGCGCTCCATTCACTGAGCTGGCCAAGCCGCTCGTGGGTCGCGTTCAGTATCGCGGCGACTTCGACCGGATCCTTCCACGCCTTGGCGACAGCCTCAGGCTCGTATTCGATCTCATCGGCGAAGTACGGCGTCGCCTGCCTGACGATATCGTGAACCGTCCGCGCCCGCACCTTGAGAATATCGAGGAGCTGGTGGTACCACTCGGTTCGGGCATCGACATCCGCCGCCGTCGTCAGCCCCGCACCGACCAGCGCGGGAATTACCAGACGCGCCAGCGACTCGGCGTTCATCAAACTCAGGTGCTGCCCGTTCATCCATTCGAGCTTCTTCGGATCGAAGATGGCGGCCTTCTTCTGAAGCCCTTCTGGAGAGAACAAGCCGATCATGTCGTCGAGAAGCATTACTTCGCGGTCACCGCCGGGAGACCAGCCGAGGAGCGCAAGGAAGTTGACCATCGCACCGGGGAGAATGCCGAATCGGTCGTAGTCGGCAACCGCCGTTGCGCCGTGTCGCTTGCTCAGCTTCTTGCCGTCGAGGCCGTGGATCATCGGCACGTGTCCGAACCGCGGCAGATCGGCACTCAGGGCGCGGTACAGGAGAATCTGCTTGGGGGTGTTGGAGATGTGGTCATCGCCGCGCATTACCAGCGTTATGCGCATTGCGATGTCGTCGGAGACAACCGCCATGTTGTAGATGGGCGTGCCGTCGGATCGGAGGATTACGAAGTCCTCGATGTCCTTGTTGGGAAACGCGATTCGATCGTGCACCAGGTCGTCCCACTCGGTGGTGCCTTCGGGAACGCGGAACCGCAGCACGAATGGCGTGCCGTCGGCAAGGCGACGAGAAACCTCTTCGGTACTCAGGCGGTCGCAACGCCTGTCGTACTTGAAGCTCGCCTTGTTGCCCTCGGCCGCCGCACGGGCCGCGGCCAGTTGCTCCGGAGTGCAAAAGCAACGATAGGCCGCGCCACTCTCCAGCAGCCGGTAGGCGTCGCGCCTGTGCTGCTCCAGTCCCGCGCCCTGAAAGACAACTTCTTCATCCCAGTCCAATCCCAGCCAGCGCAGCCCATCGAAGATGGCCTGAGTGCTTTCCTCGGTGCTTCGCGCCCTGTCCGTGTCCTCGATGCGCAGCAAAAAAGCGCCTGCAAACCGGCGGGCCAACAGCCAGTTGAAGAGCGCAGTCCGCGCACCCCCCACGTGCAGATAACCTGTCGGGGATGGAGCGAAGCGTAGGCGGAGGGTGTTATCGAGCGTCATTGGTTCTCGAGAGCGGCAACTGATCCTCGCGCCAGGGGATCGGCCGACAAGATCGGGCGCGGTCCTGAAAAAAAGCGGGCCCTCACTTCCGAGGGGCCCGCAAGACGGAGAGGGAGGGATTCGAACCCTCGATAGGGCTTTATACCCTATGCCGGTTTAGCAAACCGGTGCCTTCAGCCACTCGGCCACCCCTCCTCCATAGCTCCCGCACCCTCACTGGTAGGGCGCAGCATGCGTCGGAAGGATCCAAGGCCCCAGCGACGATGAATCAGCAAGTATACCGTTTGGCTAGGCGTGAAACAACTATCCGCCGGCTCCAGCAAGCTGGGGCGGGGGTACCTTACATTCGCGTAAATTGCCCCTTGACAATATTCGCATGTTCACCATAGTAGCACCCTGCACTTTTCACCCGCCCCTCTCCCCTCCCTTCCAATGACGCAGATCGAGCCGGAGCACGTCGGCTCCCGGCCCCACCTTGCGACGGAGCACCTTGAAGAGCTTGGTGCCGTCGCGCGCCGGTACCTCTCTGAAGAGATAACTGATGAGCACCTCGAAGGGGTGGTTACTGCCATCTCTCGCCACGCTCGCGAGAGAGGAATGAAGGCGGAGGAGTTGATCGTAGCATGCAAGGAGATATGGCATGGACTGCCCGCCGACTCCCTTCACAATGAGCGCTCAACGCGTACCAAGAAGCTCGAGCGCCTCGTGACGATCTGCATTGATGGGTACTTCGCAGATCGTTGAGCGCTGACCGTCGTTTGCACTACGCCGTCGGCCGAATCGACGGCCTTTTTTTTTGTCCATAGTACTGCTCGCCAGTCGGGATGGCGCGCGAAGTGCGATGCGTGGATGGTGTTGTCCGGGATTCGGGCAACTGCGCCCAAAAAAATATCGGAGTGTACCCCCATGCGCCTCGTCCTTCGTAGCGTCATCGCTACCGCTGCCCTGCTTTGCCTCACGTCCGCGGATACGCGTGCTCAGGTTGCTCGCGTTTCGGGCCCTGCGCTCGCGACGAACAGTTCGACGGCGCCCGGACCCACACTGATGGGAGCAACCGCGGGCGTCCGCTCAGTGGCGCCCGCCGTGAGTGCACGCACATCGGTGGAAAGTGCGTTGACGCAGGATCCCCGACTTGGAACCGGCCGCAACCTGGCGCTGGTGATCGTGGGCGGTGCGGCGTTGGTGACGGGCCTGCTGATCGGCGACGACGCCGGCGCCATTCTCGCGGTGGGCGGGGCGGTGGTCGGACTCTACGGGCTGTATCAGATAATGAAATAGGCTGAGCGCCGCCGGGCCGCCGGTCACACGATCGCGGCCGGGCGTTCGCCAGGGTCCTCACCTCTAACGAGCCTAACGCCAAGTCGGCACGGCCCGGGATTGTCGAGCCGGCCGGCCCAGGCTACTCTGCGTGGCCGCCGTAACCGGTGTGGCGCCGCAGCGGGTGCGCGCGCACGCGACCCTCACGTCATCTTGATGTTCGCCATCGACCGGATTCTGCTCATCGCCGCGCTGCTCCTGCTCGTTGGGATCGCGTCGAGCCGCTTCTCCACGCGGTTTGGTCTGCCCGGATTGGTGCTGTTCATCGCGCTCGGAATGCTCGCCGGCTCCGAGGCGATCGGCGGAATCGAGTTCGACAACTACACGCTGGCGCACGCGTTCGGGACCGTGGCGCTGGCAATCATTCTGTTCGACGGTGGGTTACGTACGTCGATGCAGACCATGCGTCCGGTGATCGCGCCGGCGGTCGTGCTCGCAACGGTCGGAGTCTTGTTGACGGCGCTCATAACCGGCGCAGCCGCTCATGCGATCCTCGAGCTGTCGCTCATGGAAGGGCTGCTCCTCGGCGGGATCATCGCGTCGACCGATGCGGCTGCCGTCTTTGCCATCCTGCGCAACACTGGCTTGAACCTGCCGCCCCGAATATCGGCTACGCTGGAGGCCGAAAGCGGCTCGAACGATCCAATGGCCGTCTTCCTCACTATTGGATTGATCGGCCTGCTGACGGGCACGTTAAACGGCGGACTGGAGCTAGGCGTCCTTTTCCTGGAGCAGATGGTGATTGGCGCTGTGCTCGGCGTTGTGGCCGGGGCGCTCATCGCACGCGGCCTGCCCCTTCTCGACCTGTCTAGTGCAGCGCTCTATCCGCTGTTTACCCTGGGCGGGGGTCTGCTGGCCTTCGGAGCAACAGCACTGTTAGGGGGCAGCGGCTTTCTCGCGGTGTATATCGCCGGAATCCTGATAGGCAACATGGTTATACCTGCCAGGCGCGGAATACTCCTGTTTCACGACGGACTTGCCTGGCTCTGCCAGATTGGAATGTTCGTTCTGATGGGGCTGCTGGTTTTCCCGAGCCGGCTGATCCAGGTGGCCGCGCCGGCGCTCCTGGTAGCCCGGGTTCTCGTATTCGTCGCGCGACCGTTGGCGGTGCTGGTGAGCCTTGCCGGATTCGGCTTCGCTAGGCGTGAGTTGACCTTCATCTCGTGGGCCGGAATCAAGGGCGCCGTTCCGATCATATTGGCGACCTATCCTCTGATGTTCGGGCTGCCTCAGGCCGAGCTGATCTTCAACGTCGTATTCTTCGTAGTGCTGGTCTCGGTTCTGGCGCAGGGGTGGAGCCTGCCACTGATGGCGAGCATGACGAAACTGCGCTTACCCGCGCGGCAGCCGACAACGGTGTCGCTCGAGCTGGATTCGCTCAAGCACATCGATGCCGACATAGTCGATTACACGGTGAGCTCCGAGAGCGTGCTCACCGGACGCACGCTCCGCGAGCTGGCCCTGCCGGAGGGCGCGGTGGTAGCGATGATCTCCCGTGCCTCACGAGTAATTCCGCCGCGGGGCAATACCCGGCTGGAGGTCGGCGATCATCTTTTCGTCGTCGTTTCGCAGCACAGCCGGGCGGCGCTGGAGCGCGCGTTCGCCGAACAGGGCGGAGCGGCATTACGCTATGAACTGGTGGAATTCTCGCTCAGCGGCGAGGCCACAGTGTCGGACCTACGCGCTTTCTACGGCATCTCGCTTGCCGGCCTGGGTGACGAAGTCACGCTCGATGAGGCGCTACGCGAGCGGCTCGGCCCCGATGTGCATCAGGGATCGTTGCTCGACTGCGGGTCAGTGCTGCTGCGCGTGCGGGAAATTGCCGGTGAGCGGGTGAGCGTGGTCGGGGTCGTGATTCTACCCCCGCGGCTTGATGAACACTCGCTGGATTAGAGAAACGGAGAGCCAGAGATTTCTTCTCGCGAGCGGACACTTAGCGGTTTTCTTACTCATCAGGCGCCGGCTATCGCCTTGCGAGTTAGGGTGACTGATGAGCGGCGGGCGATCTGCGCGCTATGTTGGTTGCGCGCGCTTGAGCAGCCGGACCGCTCACTGCCTGGTCAACGTGATCGAAATGACGTTGAAAACTATGCCGGTGAGTGTGCCGGACATCCTGTTCCCTTTCACGTCGCCCCGGAATACGATGTCCTGCCAACCCTGACTAGTAAGCAACAAGTTGAACGTAGGCGTGGTGAACGAGCCAGACACCGAGAGCGGCAGGCCCGCTTCGGGCACGGTGAGCGACCCGGGCATCTCGAGCAGCCCGTTACCCGTCACATGCTGGCCGTTTACGGTCAGAGCAAGTGCGAGGGTGGACGATATGTCGCCCCCGCTCCAGTTCCCGGCGATCGTGTGGGCCGGCGCTGCAGGGCCATCGTCGCTGCACGCCGCGAGTGTCGCAGCCAAGGCAAGGAATGCGATAAGTCGTCTCATTTGAAGCGTCCCTCCGGGCTACCGACATTAGGTGTAGCGCCAGCCGAAGAACCCATTGACGATGACGAGTGTGCGACTCGAGGTGCCGATGCCGGCGATGCCACAGAACGGTGCATCAGAGTTGCCGGTGAAGGACGCTACGCCTAGCCACGTACAAGCCAGGAACACAAGCGGCGACCAGGTCACCATCGATTGGCCGCCTCTTGCGCTCTAAGTCTTTGGCTGAAGCTGTTTATCGAGAAACGGAGAGCCAGGGATTCGAACCCTGAAGGGCTTACGCCCGGCGGTTTTCAAGACCGCTGCAATACCATTATGCGAGCTCTCCAACAGTCGAAAGATGACCCCCCACGCGGCGTGTCCGCAACGACAACCATGTTGCCAGCCCGTGCCGCCATCATCGCTGGACGTGCGTCTCCAGCACGTGGAACGTTAGGAACGTAGCTCCCGCTTCGGCCGGCCAGGGCGGTGCTGCGGCCGGCGTACGCCGGCATCGCAGTCCGGCGCGGTATTGCGGCTGAAAAGTGCGTCCTTTATCTTAGCGCTGAGATGACTCGGAGCGAGATCTGACCAGCCGCGACGCCCCGCCCAAATCTACCGATCTGGCTGCCAAACGGCGCAGGCCGCCGGCGGAGGAAACTGCTCTAAAGCTATTCGTCGTTTTGTCGCGTGCGCGCGACGCGGTGGCGCGGCACGCGGAGAATGATGTGGCAAGGCATGGCCTCACGCTCGCCGAGTTTGCCATCGTGGAGGCATTGTACCATGGTGGCCCGCTCCTCCTCGGAGAACTGCAACGCAAGATCCTCGTTTCGAGCGGCGGAGTTACCTATCTCGTCGACCGGCTCGAGGAGAAGGGGCTGGTAGAGCGGCGAGCGTGTCCCGGCGACCGGCGTGCCCGCTACGCGGCGCTCACACCAGCTGGCGAGGCGTTCGTCGGTCGCGTTTTCCCAGAGCATGCACAGCGAATTGCCCAGGCAATGTCGGGGCTTACGAAAAAGGAGCAAAGGGCGGCGACCGCACTGCTTCGGCGCCTCGGTCTCGCGGCGGAGGAACAGATCACCGCGTCAGAACACCCGTAGCGCCCTTGGCGCGTTGGCACCCGTGTGCGTTATCATGACTCTGGATTTGCGATTCCGAATTCTCCGCCGAGATCGCTGATTAGAGTGGCGGTTTTTCGACTGCGAGGCGCATCTCGGCCAATTCGAATGCCACCGCCCGGCGGAAATCTTCTCGACCTTTTCAAGCCAGGGGCCCGTGAGCGGGTACATAACGAACATTGAGCGCGATACGCAGGCGAACGAGGACTATCGTCGCGTGTTGTTTACAGGCCGCCATGCGCAGCTTGTGCTGATGACGCTTCAACCTGGCGATGAGATTGGCCGTGAAGTGCACGAGGGTCACGACCAGTTCATACGGGTGGAGGCCGGTTTGGGGATAGCCGTTCTCGATGGGGAGGAGCACGCGATCAGCGAAGGCGTGGCGGTAGTGATTCCGGCCGGGATCGAGCGCAACGTACTCAACACCTCGGCAGTTACTCCGCTGCGGTTGTACACCTTGTACAGCCCGCCCGAGCATCCTGAGGGCACCGTTCACCGCAGGAAGAGCGACGAAGCCTCGTCGCACAGATGAACGAGTTTTCGCCGCAGCGTTCGGAAAATGAGCGTGTGAAATTGCTGGACCTTGTCTTGCTTGGAATCGAGCCATGGTTCATCCAGGTCGTCTAATGTCGCACATCCAACGAGGTCCCATGCGCATTTCCGGCACAGCATTTCTGACGGCTCTGATCCTGGCAAGCGCCTGCAGGGCCGAGACGGGCGGGCCGGGAAATACTGGTGCGTCGGACGACACTAGTGCGGCATCGGCTGACGCGTGTACAACGCCGCTCGAGACACGTGAGGCGAACGCACCTAACCAGCAGCCCGCTTTCGAGAGTCAGACACGGGCCTGCGAAGACACCACCAGCGTCAACTTCGATGTCGTGGTGGTAGCGACGGGCCTCGCGCACCCATGGGCGGTGGAACCGCTTCCGGGCGGTGACCTGCTCGTCACGGAGAAGGCGGGGCGGATGCGAATCGTTTCGGCCGGCGGTCAGGTAGGGGAAGCGATTGCGGGGGTGCCGGCGGTAGATGCGAGGGGTCAGGGCGGACTGCTCGATGTCGCTCTGAGTCCGAACTTCAGTGCCGACCGGACGGTCTTCTGGAGTTACTCCGAGCCTCGTCAGGGTGGCAACGCGACGAGCGTCGCTCGCGGAGTGCTGTCGGCCGACCGGGGGCGACTGGAACAGGTGCAGGTGATAATGCGTGCAATGCCGACGTACGATGGGACCAGCCATTTCGGGTCCCGACTGGCATTCGCACCCGACGGGAAGCTGTTCATCACGTTAGGTGACAGGTCCGATGCCGCGATGCGCCCGCAGGCACAGCAGCTCGACAGCCACATGGGAAAGGTACTGCGGATCAATCCCGACGGCAGCGTTCCGAGCGACAACCCGTTCGTGGGGCAGGGGAACGCCCGTTCGGAGATCTGGTCGCTCGGACACCGCAATGTGCAGGCGGCCGCAGTAGATGAGCAGGGGCGGCTGTGGGTGGTGGAGCACGGGACGAGGGGCGGAGATGAGCTGAATCTGGTAGAGAGGGGCGACAACTACGGATGGCCACTCCAGGCGTACGGTGTGGAGTATTCTGGCAACCCGATATCAGGCGCGGCCACGCAACGATCGGGAATGGAGCAGCCTGTCTACTACTGGGACCCGGTGATCGCGCCATCGGGCGCGCAGTTCTATACCGGTACCGCTTTTCCGGAATGGCGGGGCAGCCTGTTCATCGGCGCACTCAGGGAGCAGCGGCTGGTACGCCTGACGCTGGAGAACGGGCGGGTTACCGGTGAGGAGCATCTGCTGGCGGATCGAGGGCAGCGTGTGCGTGATGTTCGGCAGGGTCCGGACGGCGCGCTGTACGTCGTCACCGACCGTTCGAACGGAGAGCTGTGGAGGATAACGCCGGGCAGCTGAGCGAAGTGCGCGGTGGGGTTATCGAAGGGTATCTTCCGGCGTAGCCAGCACTCTCTGCAACCTGCACGTCGCGCGCTGGGTCGACCACTTCGAGCATGAACCCAATCATTCGCGTAACGTTGGTCTCCATCTTCGTCTGCGGGGCCGCTTGTTCAGAGGCCCCGCGCCCGTCCGAGAGCGAGATCGACTCAGGTATCGACTCGTTGAACGCCAGTCTTGTTGCGGCATATCGCGATAGCGACCCCCGGAGCTACGCGGGGTTGTTCACCGACAGCGCTGTCTTCGAATGGCCGGCCTTCAACACGGTCCGGGGCCGCGCTGAAATCGAGACGATGGCAAGAAACAACTGGGCCGCGCTCGACGACCAGCAACTGCGGCTGAACGTTTCGTCGCGGCGCCTCGCTCCGGAACACGCAATAGAGTTTGGGGCATTTGAGCAATCCTGGAGCGACTCGAGCGGCGTTCGGATGACGGAGTTTGGTCGTTACGTCGTCCTTCTTCTCAGGCAGGAGGATGACCGCTGGCTGATGGATCGCTTCTTTGGTTTCGCGGATTCCACTCGGGCAGCTTCGCCAACCCCTTGAGGGCTCTCCTGCCGAGTGACTATGCCGAGGAGGGCGATGACGGCAGTTGACCTCTCGGCCATCCGCGAAGAGGGCGGGTTGTCCAAACGCGATCCGACTCCGTATGGCGCGTGCGCTCTAATCGGGCTGGGCGGACTCTTCGCCGGCGTCACCGGGCCTCTGATCAGCGCCTTCGTTCCTCCGCTCGTGGCCAGCGCTATCGGTGAGCAGCGCACCGCAATCGGAGTGATAATGGCCATCGACAACGTGCTCCTGATCCTTCTCGTGCCGTGGGCCGGACCTGCCTCCGACCGCGCCATCGCACGTGGGCGAGGCCGGCTGCCGCTCGTCATTGCCGGGTTCGCCCTCGCATCGTTAGGGATGGCGGTCCTTCCGCTGGTTGCGGCGTTCGGCCTTGCCTATCTGGTAGGGGCGGTGATCCTGCTGCACACCGGAATCAACCTGCAGCGGTCGCCCTTTCAAGCTCTCGTAGCCGACGTAGTGCCGTCCCGCTACCGGTCGCTCGCCACTGGTTCCGTCACGTTCCAGATGTGCGTTGGAGCCATCGTATTTCTGATGCTTGGCCGGGCTCTCGGCATGCGCGCGGCGTACCTCATCGCAGCGGTCACCGTAATCGCCATTGCCGCCGCGTTCGCTCTCTGGCTTCGCGAACCGGCACGAGCAGATTCGCAGGCCTCCGAAGTCACGTTCCGCTCGATCGCCGACGCGGTGTGGTCTGCCGTTCGCGGCACCGTGCCCGGCATGCGGCCGGTTTTCGTCGCCGTTCTCCTGTTGCAGATGACTTTTCAGACGTTCACCACATGGTACGCACTGCATGGTACTGAACGATTCAAGGTGAGTCCTGAAGACGTGACGATCGGATTCATTGCCTGGGCGGTCGGCGGTGTGATAGGCGCACTGCCGGCGGGATTCGTCGGCGTGCGCATTGGGAGGCGGAACGCCATGCTCGCCGGCTTTGCCGTGATGGTGGGTTGTCTCCTGGCGCTTAACGGGGTCACGCAAATGTCGCACGCCATACCGCTGCTCGCGCTGGCGTCGGCCAGCTGGACGTTTCCCATGGTGAATGCCTACCCACTGTTCGTGGAGCCGGTTCCGCGGCACCGTCGTGGAATCCTCGCATCGCTGTTCCTCCTCTGCATGGCGTTAGGCGGCGCGATCGGCGATCCGCTCAACGGGCGGCTGTTCGACATACTAGAAGGATATGGCGCGCTCTTCCTTCTTATGGCGTGCTACACGGCGCTGGCATTCGTGGCGGTGTTGTTCGTGCCACGGGGGGCTGGCGAGGCCGGCACCGGGCCTGATGCGCAGTAAGTTCGGCGGTGATGCGGATCGGGCGGGAACTGATGGTCCGGCCCGCCGATGTAAGTCGAGCTTGCGGCGTACATCGCGGGAGGCTCATCTTCAGTCGACTCGCGCAGCACCCGCTGAGCCTTGACCACAGTGCCGAACTCGCCTTGGCCTCCCCTTCCAGCGACCTCCGCCCCTTCCCACGAGACTGATTGAGCGATGGCGACTGACACTACTTTCGACGCCATTGTCGTAGGCTCGGGGATTTCTGGTGGCTGGGCAGCCAAGGAGCTATGTGATAAGGGATTGAAGACCCTCGTCCTCGAGCGGGGCCGCAACGTGGTCCACAACAGGGATTATCCCACCGCTAACCTCGCGCCGTGGGAGCTTCCCCATCGCGGCGCCCTGTCGAGGCAGCTGGTGAGGGAGAACCCGCTGATCAGCAAGGCTGCCGGATACGGTGAAGACACCGCGCACTTCTTCATCAAGGATGCCGATCACCCTTACGTGCAGGAGAAGCCATTCGACTGGATCCGCGGGTACCAGGTGGGCGGCAAGTCGATCATCTGGGGGCGCGCCTGCCAGCGTTGGAGCAAGCACGAATTCATCGCGCCTCACGCTCAAGGCTACGGGATAAGCTGGCCTATCGACTACGATGATGTCGCGCCGTGGTACACTCACGTCGAGCGGTTCATCGGCGTGTGCGGTAATGCGGATGGGCTGGAGGCAATGCCTGACGGGGAGTTTCTACCGCCGTTCGATTTCAACTGCGTCGAGCGCCACCTGAGCGACAGAATCCGCGCGCACTACGGCAACCGGTTCGTAGTGCAGGGGCGCTGGGCACATCTCTCACAACCCAGGGAGATCCACCTGCAGCAGGGGCGCGGCACCTGTCAGGCGCGAAATCTTTGCATGCGTGGATGCCCGTACGGCGCATACTTCAGCTCCAACTCGTCGACGCTTCCGTGGGCGGCCAAGACCGGCAATCTCACCATCGTCCCGGACGCGGTTGTGCATTCCATCATCTACGACGATGCCAGAGGGAAGGCTACCGGCGTTCGAGTCATTGACGCAAGGACGCACGCAGTGACCGAGTACGGCTCACGCATCGTCTTCGTGAACGCATCGGCGCTCAACACGAATCTCATTCTTCTGAACTCCAAGTCCAGGCGGTTCCCGAACGGCCTGGGCAACGACAATGGCCTGTTAGGCAGGTACATCGCCTGGCACAACTATCGCGCCTCGGCAAACGGCGCCATCGACGGGTTCGAGGACGATTATTTCTACGGGCGGAACCCCACCGAATGCATCCTCGCCAACTTCCGGAACCTCGGGAAGCATGACATGGACTACGTGGGCGGCTACACGACTTTCACCGGCGCATATCGCGTGCGCGGAGCGCCGACCACGGAGCGGGTGGGCGGGGAGTACAAGGACGCGCTGGCGCAGCCCGGCCCATGGGGGATCTACATGTACATGCAGGGCGAGACGATTCCCAAGGAGTCGAACCATGTACGCCTGCACGAGAGCGAGAAGGACCAGTGGGGAATTCCACTGCTGGTCACTTCGGTCGCTTACGACGACAACGACGAGAAGATGATTCGCGACTGGCGTGCGGAGGCTCAGGCGATGCTCGAGGTTGCCGGTTGCCGCGACGTCGAGACGCGCGACAACAATCAGGCGCCGGGATTGGATATTCACGAGATGGGGGGAGTGCGCATGGGGAGCGATCCCGCGACATCGCTCCTCAATGAATGGAACCAGCTCCACGCCTGCCCTAACGTGTTCGTGACGGACGGTGCCTGCATGACATCGACCGGCAACCAGAGCCCTTCGATTCTCTACATGGCCCTGACGGCCCGAGCGGTGAGCCATGCCGCGGAAGAGATGGCGAAACAGAATCTGTGATTCAGGGTCGACTATGCCTCCGATGAACCGCCGGGAAGCGATGAAGGCCACCACTGCGCTGCTGGGTGGTGTACTGATCACGTCGAACGGTTTCCTGGTCGGCTGTTCGCGCGATTCGACCGAGGTCAGTGGAAAGGTTCTGACCGTGGGCGACCAGTCGCTGATCGAGGAGATCGCCGATACACTCCTTCCCACTACGCCGTCATCGCCGGGCGCCAAGGCTGCAGGGGCGGGTGCCGCGATCAACCTGCTCCTTACCGACTGCTACGAGCCGGATGCGCAGGAGCGAGTCGTGAATGGGTTGCACGAATTTCGCGAAACGTGCCGGAGGCGCTTCGGCGACGACTTCGCATCTCTTCCGCAGAGCGAGCGAGGGCAAGCGCTGCGTGAGGCAGACGCGGAGGCGCAGCGCGAGGGCCCGACGCATTACTTCGAGATCGTTCGCGAGCTTGCGCTGAGGGCGTACTTCTCCTCCGAGATAGGCATGACCAAGGCCCTGCGCTACGTACTCGTTCCCGGCCGGTGGGAGGGTTGTGTACCGCTGGCTCCCGGGCAGCCCGCATGGGGCTGACGGCGAACGCCGCCATCCGAGCGGAGACATTGTGTCGAAAGTGAAGATCGGGATCGTCGGATCGCGATTCCAGGCGGATTGCATAGCGGCATCGGTGAGGGCTATGCCCGAAGAAGCCGAGGTCGTCGCGGTAGCCTCACCAACGCCGGGGAACGCGGAAGCATTTGCAATGCGTCACGGCATCGCCGGATTCCACACAGATTACCGCGACATGCTGCGAGATCCGGCCATCGAGATGATCTCGATTACCGCACCCAACCGGCTGCATGCGCGAATCGCGATTGACGCGGCTGGGGCTGGAAAGCACGTCATTTGCGAAAAGCCGCTCTGCATAACGCTGGAAGAAGCCGACGCGATGATCTCGGCGTGCGCGCAAGCCGGGGTTCTACTTCTTTACGCGGAGGAGCTCTTTTTTGCGCCAAAGTACGTGAAAGCCAAGCAGTTGGCCGACGAAGGCGCTTTTGGGCGAGTCCATCTGGTCAAACAGAGCGAGAAGCATTCGGGACCTCACGCCGACTGGTTCTGGGACGTCGATCAGTCCGGCGGCGGCGCGCTCATGGACCTGGGCTGCCACGGCATCGCATTCTGCTGGTGGTTCCTCGGCAAGCCCAAGGTGAAGAGTGTATACGCGCAGCTTTCCACCCAGGTGCATAGCGGGCGCACACGGGGCGATGACGAGGCGATCACGATCATCGAGTTCGAAAACGGTGCCGTGGGGCTCATCGAGAACAGTTGGAACCGGCCGGGTGGCATGGACGACTGCATCGAGGTTTTCGGCGACAAGGGCCAGACGTACGCCGACATGCTGATGGGCAATGCACTTGCTACCTATTCCGAAGTCGGTTTCGGCTACGCGGTCGAGAAGGCAGCGTCTACCAAAGGCTGGACGTACCCAGTTTTCGAGGAGCACTGGAACTACGGTTTTCCGCAGGAGATGCGGCACTTTGCTCGCTGCGTCCGCGGAAAGGAGAATCCGATTTCCGACGGAGATACTGGGAGAATGGTGCAGGAGGTTCTCTACGCGGCCTACGCGTCAGCGGGTTTGGGCCGGAGGATAGTGCTTCCCTTCCGCCCGAAGGGGATCGCCCGGCCCATCGACCTCTGGAGAACTCCTGAATTGGCGCAAGCCGTCTTGTGATGCGGCTCGCCGGCGCGGTCGACATCGGCGGAACTACAACCAAGATCGGGATCGTCGCTGAGGATGGGACGATCGTAAGGCGTGGCAGGGTTCGCACCAGCTCGCAAGGCGATCCGGAGCCGCTCGTCGGCGTAATCGCCGCGGCGCTCGGCCAGCTGCTCGTAGAAACGGCTACGGCTACCGGTACGTCTGTGTCAGGCATTGGTGTTTCGGTCGCCGGGTTTCTGGATCACCTGCACGAGGCGATGATCGGCAACGCGAACCTGCCTGCCCTTTGCGGTTTTCCACTACGGCGGACACTGGCGGAGCGTTTGGCGCTGGACTGCCGGCTCGAGGTCGACTCGAATGCGGCAGTAGTCGCGGAGTATCGGTATGGCGCGGGCCGGGAGGCGGGGAGGCTGTTAGGCGTGACGGTCGGTACCGGACTCGGTGGCGGTGTGATGATCGGCGGGCGGCTGCTGCGCTTCAACGGGGAGTGTGCCGGCGATATCGGCCACATCATCCTCGACCCGACTGGGCGCCGGTGCAGCTGCGGAATGCAGGGCTGCTTGGAGGCGCTGGTATGCTCGGCGGCGGTGTCCGAGCGAGGCGGCGGACGCAGGATTCGTGATTTGATCGGCGGCGCGCGGCGCGGGGAGCAGCCGGCCGTCGACGCACTCGCGGCGACAGGTTGGTGGCTAGGGATGGGGTTGGCGTCGTTGTCGCCGATCTTTGCACCGGAGACGATCGTGGTAGGCGGCGGAATCGGAGCCGCGGGCAACCTGCTGTTGGATCCGACGCGCGCGAGCTACCGTGCGCATGCTACGCGTGAGTCGGCGGAGCGCGTGAGGATCGTGGGCTCGTCGTTCGAAGGTTGGGAAGGACTGGTGGGCGCGGCCAGCCTGTTTTTCGACCAGCTCGACTAGAGCGTACGTGCCCACTGCATCGCTGCGAATTTTTCCCTCGCCGGCCACGATCGGAGAGGACGTGGCGCGGCGGCTGCTCCAACGCATGGAGCTCGCGCGTGTGTCCGGCAAGCGGTTCCTCCTTGGCTGCCCGACCGGCCGTACGCCGCGTCCGGTTTACGACGCGCTTGCGCGTGAGCTGTCGAACAGCCGACAGAACATGAGCCATGTCGTGCTCGTCATGATGGACGAGTATCTGGTGCCGGGGGAAAGCGGATTGCGATACGCAGCGGACGCCAACGAGTGGTCCTGCCATTACTTCGCCAGTGTCGAGATCGCCAGGAAGCTGAACGATCATTTGCCGCCACCGCACCGCCTGCCGGCCGAGTCCATCTGGTTCCCCGATCCAGGTGATCCCGATGCCTACGATGCGAGAATAAATGACGAGGGAGGAATCGACTTCTTCATCCTCGCCTCCGGCGCCAGCGACGGACACGTCGCGTTCAATCCGCCGGGGAGCGCGCGTGACAGCATAACGCGCATAATCCAGCTTACCGAGGATACGAGGCGGGACAACCTGCTGACCTTTCCCGCCTTCAAGACACTGGCTTCGGTGCCAAGCCACGGCATAAGCGTTGGCATTGCCACCATCGCCTCGGCGCGGGAGGCGGTGATGATCGTCTGGGGGGCGGGGAAGCGCCGCTCACTCTTCCGAATGATGGGGTCCGAGCGCTACGATCCGGAGTGGCCGGCCACGGTAATACACGAGTGCCAAGGCGGGGAAATTATTGCCGACGCCGCCGCCGCCGACGGGATCTTTCCGGGTCGCCTCGAACTGTGACGGCAGGCGAATGTGGAAGGTCTCGGGAGAGACCCTTACACGCCAGTACTCGTACATGCTCATTCGCCGGTTATTCAGTATGTCGATCGTCATAGTTCCTCTACTGGGTTGCGGCCACAAGGGTGCTTTGGCACCTCCCGACGGTTTTCCGCATGCGATCGCTGTGCGCTCGTGTGCTCCTAACGATGGCGCAGCGGTGACCCTCTATCTCAGTCAGGCGGAGATTGAAACGCTGGAGCCGTCGACTCCGTATCTCCGGATTGCCATCTGGCAGCCAGTCGGAGCTCTCGCCAACCGTAGGTGGTCGTTGGCGGTTTCCTCGGCAGAGGGAAGTGCCTCGTTTCATGCAACCACCTCCGGTCACGAGTCGGCCTCCGGCGGCACCGTGCGGGTGACGGCGGTGTCAGCAGATTCGACCCTCGAGGGGACGGTGGACGTCACGTTCCCAACGGCTGGTCGCATACGTGGTGGGTTCACCGCCCCGTACGTTTACCCGCCTGCGCCTGCGCTCTGTGGCTGAAGCCCGGCACTGTGCCGAGCGGCTCACACCGCGTGGTCAGGCAGGCGATCCAATTCGGCTAGAAGTTGCCGGAAGCGCTTTACGTCCTTGACGCGCGGAATGTTGTTGAACATCACATAGACTTCCGTCGTTTCATCGGCAGGTAGCCACGCAGCGATCTGGCGCAACTCCTCGTCAGTGTAGCTTGCGTAGGCGCTGCGGTTGCCGTGCAGGCGCCAGTACAGCAGCTCCGGAGTGAGAGACGGACGGATGAACGGGTCGACAGCGTGTACGAGGCCGATGTCCCGGCATAGCGAGAGGACCAGTTCGTCAGGCCAGGGTCCGCGTGGCTCCCAGAGCAGGCGGGTTCCGGTAGGCCGGTCGATTGTCGCGAAGAACTTCCTCATCGCCGCAACGTTCTCGTCGGTGGCCTTGAAGCTCGCCGGGCATTGGAACAGGATCGCAGTCGCTCGAAGGGCACGAGCGGCATCGAGCGTAGTGTTCCATGCCGCGAGGGTGGTGGCATTCGTCCGGAATCCTCCTGCTTCCCGTAGCTCGAGGTCGGTGAAAGGCCGGCGCATTCTTCGATAGGTACTACTCGTTCGAAGATGGGTGATTACCTGCCAGGACTTGAGCGTGAACTCGAAATCGGCCGGTGCCATCGCCCGCCATTTCTCGATTGTGGCTATTGGGGGAGGGTCGTAGAAGGTCTGCTGAATCTCCACCACGGGGAACTGTTTCACATAGGCAGCCGCGCCTATCGTATAGCCGCACATTCCGATTCTCATCGTCATCGCATCCGGTAGAGCAAGAACCAGGCGGGACCGTCGCATCCTGCTTTGAAAGGGTTGACCCTTCGTACGGTCGCGGCGCATCATGCAGGCTGAAGGCACTATCGTGCTGCGTCCGTAGAAAGGACGCCCGAACTTGATCTTGCTCGCACCACCTATCACCTGGCTGCCATGCATCGCTTCGTTTCGATGGCTTTGGATTCTTCGGCTGTGGCGTCAAGCGACCGCACATGACGGACGAGGCACGTGGCTATCTGGCCCGGCAATTCGAGATCGCGTGCAAGTTGGTCGATTTCCACCTCGCTGGACTCGGCACGGAGGAGTGCTTGTGGCGTCCCGCGCAGCGGGGATTGCACGTGCAACAGGTAACTGATGCGCGATGGCGTGCGGACTGGCCGGATCACGAGCGATACGACCTTGGCCCGCCGAGCATCGCGTGGCTCACCTGGCACATCGGCTTCTGGTGGTCGATGGTGATCGATCATTCGTTTGGAGGAGGGACACTAGCGCGGGAGAACGTGATGTGGCCCGGTACCGCCGGCCAGGCGCGCGATTGGATTCAACGACTGCAGGTGGAGTGGCGTGAGGCACTCGATCAGATCAGTGATTCGGACTTGCAATCGCTAGAGCGAACCCAGTGGCCGTTCAAGGGCCGCCCGTTTGGTGACGTCGTCGCATGGGTGAATGTCGAGCTCACGAAAAACGCCGCGGAGATTGGCTATGTGCGGTTCCTCTATGGCGTTAGGCCGGATAAGGGTTGATGACTGGGTTGTCTGGCGATGTCCATCTTCAGGAAATAGGAAATGGGAATTAGGAATTAGGGAAGGTGTTGCCCGCGTCTGCGACGCGGGCTCTTATGGAAGTACGTGATCAGTGGAGACTTCCATCTCCAAACTGAGCGTCGTGTGCATATCCCCAAATCATGTTCGTAATCCTCTGGACATATGATGTCCGGCCCGGTGCGCAAGCTGCATTCGAGAAGCTCTACGGGCCGTCCGGTGAGTGGGTCGCACTGTTCAAGCAGGCGGAAGGTTACCTCGGCACAAAGCTGCTGTGCGCGGCCCATGTCTCGCTACGCTACCTGACGATCGACAGCTGGGAGTCCGAGGCCGCCTACAAACGGTTCCGGACCACGTCCGCCCAAGCGTATGACATAGTTGACCGGGCGGGCGAGGGCCTGACGGAGGCCGAGACGCCCCTCGGGGAGTTCCGAAGCTGACCGCTCGGCTATCATCAGCGTTCTTGGGGGCTATCCGGGCAGCAGCGCCGCGATGCTCGAGGTGGCCGGCTGTAACGACGTCGAGACACGCGACAACCACCAAGCGCCGTTAGGACCCTGGGAGGTTGAGCGGCAGCCTACGATACTCGGACCGCCAGAGTCGGCGTGGTCCGCTCCTCACCTGACCCTTCCGCGTATGCGCTGCCGCCTTGCCCGCGACCGGAGCGCAGGGCATACTGCCTCG
Source organism: Gemmatimonadaceae bacterium (assembly GCA_041743285.1). Classification (GTDB taxonomy): domain Bacteria; phylum Gemmatimonadota; class Gemmatimonadetes; order Gemmatimonadales; family Gemmatimonadaceae; genus JALZIF01. The sequence goes on along the minus strand of JBGTNB010000257.1, from coordinate 7,844 downwards.
CCATGAAATCAGCCGACTCCACGCCGTCGCTCACGCCGCTAGGCCGCCTCCTTCTCACCATCGCAAGCGCGGTCATTTTTCTCGCCGGTATGCGCGCCGCGGCACCGGTGACCGGGCCGGTGATCGTCGCCCTCCTCATCACCATCGCGTGGGGGCCCGGATCGACTTGGCTCCGCCGTCACGGCTGGCCGCCCGCCGTAGCTGCGCTCACCGGAATCGTGCTCGGTGTCTTCGCGATCGCACTCTTCGTAGCGCTCGTGTGGACCTCCCTCGTCCAGCTCCAGGAAAACCTGCCCGGGTATCAGCCGAGAGTCGCGGCGATTCAGGAGACGATTGCCCAGCAGCTTGCCGCGCTGCCGATCGACACCTCCCGGATCTTTTCGGCGGAGACGCTACAGCCTGGCGCGATCGTAGGCTACGTGCTCGGGGCCATCCGGAGGCTCACACAGACCGCGGGCAACGTCGCGGTTCTCGTCCTGCTCATGGCGTTCATGATGCTCGAGGCGGTGCGGTATCCAGAGAAGCTGCGCGATGCGTTCGCGTCGTCTTCCTCCGCGCTCGACCGGGCGAACCGGTTCGGCCGGAGCATACGCAGCTATGTCGTCATAAACTCGATCTTCGGGCTCATCGCGGCCGTCGCCAACACGGCGCTGCTCCTCGCGCTGGGTGTGGACTTCGCGATCCTGTGGGGGGTCGTCTCCTTCCTTCTCAGCTTCGTTCCGAACGTCGGCTTCATTATCGCGCTCGTTCCGCCGTCGCTGCTCGCACTCGTTCAGTTCGGTTTCGCACGCGGGGCCATGGTCATGGTCGGCTACATCGTGATCAACTTCATCGTCGACAACGTCATCAAGCCACGCTTCGTCGGCGAGAGCCTCGATCTGGCGCCAATCGTCGTTGTGATCTCCCTCATCTTCTGGGGGTGGCTGCTCGGTCCCATCGGCGCGCTAGTGGCAGTGCCGATGTCGATCGCCGCGAAGTTTCTCTTCGAGAGCTACGAGGAGTCGCGCTGGCTGGCGCACCTCATGAGCGACACCGCGCCGGGACGCGTCGCAAACGTTCCTGACGAAGGCTCGGATGACGCTTTCGGTTAACTCGTCGAGCGCATCGGCATCGGCTGGCCGCGTGAGAACTACTGCACCCCCGCCGCCCTGGCCAGCTCGCCCGCGCGGTCGATGAATCGCTCCGCCGCCTCACCGTTCCCGCGCTGCTGTTCCGCCTGCGCCAGCGTCGCTGCCGTGGTCATGTACAGGAGCGGAATTCCGACAGAGGCGTTGTCCACCCACTTTCCCTCACGAAGCAGCGCCTGGTGGCCCATGAATACGCTCTCCCAGAGTGCCAGGCTCCGGGGCACGTCGACCCATCCGTCGCGCGGCAGAAACAACGTGTCCTGTCCTGGCTGCGGCGCTCGAGGCACCAGTTTGCGCGCAAGGCCCTGCATCAGCAAATGACCCGTTAGGCCGAGGCGTTGATCGCCATACGAGCCGGCAGTGCGGCTGATGTACAGCGGGCGCGCGGGATATGAATCACGGATCATTAGCAGTACGGCTTGGTCTGCCCGTTCCAGGTAACCCTCCTGAATCGTTGCCTGGATGGTGCCCTGCGGCGTCTCCTTGCGGAACATCTGCGGCTGGGAAAGCCTGACTAATTGAGGGATCTTGTCCGCCTCGTCGAGCGTCATGGCCAGCGGCGGACCGCTCGGTTTTGGCCACTGCCGATCGCGGTAGATTGCCGGTCCGGCCGCCGCCTCGTACTCGTACACCGGCCGCCGTATCAGCTGCCTCACGTACCAATCGGTGTTGAGCAAGGACGTGTTAGCCACTACCACATCCTTCCGGATGCCTTCCACCTCCTGCGCGTACCAGAGTGGGAAGGTGTCGTTGTCGCCTACCGTAACCAGAATGCCGTACGGCTCGACCGAGTTGAGCATGTCGTGCGCGAAATCGCGCGTAAGCGTCTGGCCCGCTCGTGAGGCATCGCTCCAGTTGAGCACGAGCGGCAGCAATGCCACCAGCAGCAGCGGCGAGGCGAGAAGCCAACTGCGGCGCGTGGGCAGCTGGAGCTGTTCGCGCCCCAACTCCACCGTCTCCGATCCCAGCATCTCCGCGATCGCTTCCCAGATGAAGATGAAGCCCAGCGCCGCCCACACCCCCCATGCAGAGAAACTGATGAGATAGAAGTAGTCTCGGTCGCGCACCTCGCACGGGGCGTTCTGGAGCGAAGCATCCATCGTGCACTGACTGTGACCGTACTTGAAGTTCAGGTAGAAGATGAGCAGCAACGTCAGCGTGAGCATGAACGTGCCGAAGTACCAGAACGATCGCCGGTCCCGCTTCCAGTGAACCCATCCGCCGAACAGGCCGAGCAGCATGTAGAGCGCGGCGAGCATGTTCTGAATTACCGGCATCTGCATTGCCGAATCGCGGGCCCACTGCCACTTGAAGTAGAGCCAGTACATGCCCAGTTGTCCCGTAAACGGCACCGAGCGATCGAAGACCGAAGGTTTTCCGTACTGCCCTCGGTTGAAGTTGTACATGAAGGCGTCCCACGTCTCCGAGCTCAGCGTGCACGCCCAGCTGAACGCTTCCCGGCAACCCGTCGGCTCACCTTCGTTGATGGCTGGAAAATACGCCGCGCGAATCGGCTGGAAGGCAAATACGGTGATCCCGAGGAACACCGCTCCCGCGCAGACCGCGAGCAACTTCCACCTGAGTATTGTCTGAGGGCGCCTTACGAGCACCGCCACCGCCACCGCCGGGGCGGCGAGAAACCCCATCATGTGGTTGGCGTAACCGAGTCCGAGCAGATACGCGATCAGAACGAGAACCCGGTCGGCCATCGGACCGTCCGGATCGTCCGACCACCGGACTGTCAGCCAAGAGATGGCGGCCAGTCCGAGCAGCGAGACTGTGTACACTTTCTCGTTCACCACCGACTGGTTCCACACGGTGAACGCGGTGGCGCCGATCAAGGCCGCGAGCACTCCCCCCGTTATGCGTTGCCACCGACGAGTCAGCCAGCCGACGAGAACACGCTCGGTAATGAGAAACCAAAAGCCGGCGGATAGCGCGCTGGTAACCGCCGCCAGCAGGTTGACCTTGACGGCGACGCTCCCCGGAATCGGCAGTACCGCGAACACGCGGCCAAGCAGTACGAACAGTGGATTGCCCGGCGGGTGCGGGTTGCCGAGCACGAATGCCGAAGCGATGTACTCGCTCGTGTCCCACATTGCCGTCGTCGGCGCCAGCGTCACCACGTACAGGATGAATACGCCGAGCGCGGTCAGCGCCGCTGCCAGATACGACGGGCGATAGTCGAGATCGGTGTGTCGAGCTGGTGGCATAGAGGGCTGAATCTAACGCTGGGAATGGCTAGTGGCGGAACTGGCGCTTGCCGGTGAACACCATTGCAATCCCTCGCTCATTGGCGGCGGCGATCACTTCCGCGTCTCGCACCGAGCCTCCGGGTTGAACGATGGACGTGATCCCCGCTTCCGCGGCCTGATCGACGCCATCTCTGAAAGGGAAGAACGCGTCTGAGCCGAGCGCCGCGCCCTTTGTCTCATGCCCGATCTGCCTCGCCTTGTGGACCGCAACGAATGCGGCGTCCACACGGGACATCTGGCCCGCGCCAATGCCGATCGTCGCCCCTTCGCGCGCGAGAACTATCGCATTCGATTTCACGCTGCCCACCGCACACCAGGCGAAGCGAAGATCGAAATCCTCGTCAGCGTTCGGCGCGCGACTGGTTACGACTTCCCATTTGCTGCTGCCTGGCGAAGTCGGCGGATCCTGCAGTAGGATGCCTCCTCGCACTCGCTTGAAGTCGAGCGCCCCGGGGATCCAGCGCGCGTTCCCTTCGAGCACGCGAAGATTCTTCTTGCGTCCGAGGATCTCGACCGCGTCATCGCTAAAGGCCGGCGCGACGATGCACTCGACGAACAGGCTCGAGATTGCTTCCGCGGCCAACTCGTCCACCGGCACGTTCAAGGCAATCACCGAGCCAAACGCGGAAACCGGATCACAGGCGAGCGCCTTACGATACACCTCGAGCGCCGTCTGACCAATGGCAAGGCCACACGGCGTCGTATGCTTGACGATGGCGCAGCAGATCTTTCCGCCAAACGCTTCGCTGGCCAGCAGCGCGCCCTCGAGGTCGAGCAGATTGTTGAAGGAAAGCTCCTTGCCGCCGCGCTGGACGAGTCCGGCGAGCCCGGCTCCCTTTCGCACAACGTAGAATGCGGCGCGTTGATCGGGGTTCTCGCCATAGCGCAGCGCCTGCGCGCGCTCGAAGGCAAGCGGCAGTATGTCTGGAAACCGATTCCCCTCCTGGCGCGCGAACCACTCGGCTATTGCCGCATCGTAGGCGGCGGTGTGCGCAAATGCCTTGCCGGCCAGAGCGCGGCGAAGCGGCAGCGCTTCATCATCCGCGCCGAGCGCCTCGAGAACTCGCGGATAGTCGCCCGGATCGACCACGACGGTGACGGAAGCAAAGTTCTTGGCGGCAGATCGGACCATCGACGGCCCGCCGATGTCGATCTGTTCGATAACCTCGTCAGGCGCGACCCCCTCTCGAGCGGCGGTCTCGCGAAACGGATACAGGTTCACGACGACCAGATCGATCGGCGCAATCTCATGGTCGTCCATTGCTTGGCGATGGGCAGGATCATCGCGCTTTCCAAGCAGGGCGCCGTGTACCTTGGGGTGCAGCGTCTTCACCCTCCCGTCCAACATCTCCGGGAATCCGGTGAGCTCGCTGATGTCCATCGAGGTGAGTCCCGCGCCGCGTAAGGCACGCGCCGTGCCACCGGTGGAGACTAGCTCCCAGCCGAGCTCGACGAGGCCACGGGCGAGGTCTACCAGCCCGGTCTTATCGGATACGGAAAGGAGTGCGAGAGGCATGTTCGACGATGGGGGGAAAGAGACGAGAGAAGCGAGATGCGAAGTGCGAAGTGCGAATTGCGAAATGCGAAGTGAGTTGCGACGTGCGAAGTGTGAATGCGCCAACCTTGGAAAGGCGATCAGTCTAAGCCCAAGGCGCGGTCCATTGCTTGCTCGAGGGCAGCGCGAGGCCGTAAGGCGAAGATGGCGCTGTCGTCAATTCCCAGGTTAGTGCCCTCCACTGAACCATCCGGCATCAACCGGATGCGATCGGTTGCCAGGCCGAGCACCACACGTGGAAGGAGGCGGTGCTCCGCGTACAGCACGCGGGAGGCAAGTGACGCCTCAGTGTCGTCCGCGGCGACAGGTACAGGCCACTGGGCGATGATCGCTCCGTTGTCGTACAGGTCATCCACGAAATGTATGGTAGGCCCGCTGAGCCGTACGCCGGCCGCGAGCACTGCGTTATGCACGCGCACGCCGTACATGCCCGGTCCGCCGAATGCCGGAAGCAGGGCGGGGTGCACGTTCACCATTCGCCCGGTGTAGCGGCGGACGACGGCGCCGGGGATGAGACGCAGATAGCCACCGAGCACCACAATGTCTATCGCCTGCTCATCGAGCAGATGGAGTAGCGCCGGTTCGTGGTTAGGGCCAGACTCGAGCACACGCGCCTCGATCCCCGCATCGCGCGCGACGCCCAGGGCGCCGGCGTCAGGCTTGTTGGAAGCCACCAGTGCCAGCGCCGCGGCTCCGCGCCGGGACGGGTGCGCGAAATACTCGATCATGACTCGGAGATTCGATCCTCTTCCCGATGCGAGAACGGCAATTCGGCGTGGCATGGGACGTTACCCACCCTGACTGGCGAAGCGGCCGTGACGCTTCGTCATTCTCTATCACTCAGAATGCGGTGTACCGCGTCAGGCAGCGAGGTAGCGAGGGCCTCAGCCGCGCGCGCCCGGATAAGATCGTCCATTGTCGTGGCCGGCGATTGGACGAGCAGTCCGGATGCACCGAGCGCTCGGGCAGGCTCGACGTCGCGCCACCGATCGCCGAGGCACCAGGAGGCAGAGAGCTCCACCTCATGCTCTTGTGCCGCTCGCCGGAAAAGCTCGAGTCCCGGCTTGCGGCACTCGCAACCCGCGTCAGGCGCATGCGGACAGTGGTACGCCCCGTCCAAAATCGCGCCTTCCGCTCTGAGCAACTCGACCAACCGGGAGTGCACACGCTCGTAGTCGCCAGCCAGAAAGAGTCCGCGTCCGATCCCCGATTGATTGGTTACGAGGATGATGAGATACCCGGCTTCGGCAAGCTGCCTGACGGCGTGAGACGCACCGGGAAGGAGGCGGACCTGCTCCGGGCGCGATGCATACGCGACATCGTGCATCAACGTGCCGTCGCGGTCGAAGAACACGGCTGGCCGGCTCACCGCAGCGCGGTAGACACGGCGCGCGCAAGCGTTTCATCAGCGGCTTTTGGTACCGTTCGAAGGTCGAGCACCAGCGCTCCATCGCGAATGCGTCCGACGACTGGTGGGTCACCGGCTCGCAACGCCACTGCCATGCCCTCGGCGTCACCGGCCAGTTCGATGCCCACCGACGCTATGGACTGGTCTGGAAACGCGCCGCCGCCGACTTGCGCCTCGGTTTGAATACGTCGTGCCTGAACACCCTCGCTCGTCAGGTACGACACCAGCGCGTCTGCTCGCGAGCCAAGCGCCGCGACCGGGGCGGCGAGCATCGCGAGCGCCGGGATGTCCCGCATCGCGCGCGCGGGCTCCCGATAGATGTCGAGTGTGGCCTCGAGCGCAGCGAGAGTCATTTTGTCTACCCGGAGCGCTCGGGCGAGCGGATTGGCGCGCATGCGCGCCACCGCCTCACGTCGACCGAGAACGATTCCCGCCTGCGGGCCCCCCAGCAACTTGTCGCCGCTCATGGTCACGACCGTTGCGCCGGCCCGTACTGCATCCGCCGCGACCGGTTCACCGCGCAGTCCGATCGCCTCCAGCGAGATGAACAACCCACTCCCCAGATCGTGCACCAGCGGCACCGACGATTCATCCGCCAATGCAGCGAGCGCTCGCGCGTCCACCTCGGCGACAAAGCCGCGCATGGAGAAGTTGCTCCGGTGCACCTTGACGATCGCGCCGGTGGCCGGCGTAAGAGCGGCGCGGTAATCCTCCAGGTGAGTTCGGTTCGTGGTCCCTACCTCTCGAAGGCGCGCTCCCGAAGACTGCATGACGTCGGGCACTCGAAAAGAGCCACCGATCTCGATCAACTCCCCACGCGAAATGACGGCGTCGCGCCCCCGGGAGAGCGTGTCGAGCGCCAGCAGCAACGCGGCGGCGCCGTTGTTGACGACGAGCGCGTCCTCAGCCCCGGTAAGCTCGATGAGTAGCGATGCACAATGGACGGATCTGCTGCCACGCTCCCCGCGCGCCAGATCGTACTCGAGCGTCGAGTAACCCGATGCGGTTTCGCGAACGGCGTCGAGCGCCGGCTGCGGAAGCACAGCACGCCCGAGGTTCGTATGCAGAACGACTCCCGTCGCGTTGATTACCGGCCGCAGCGACCTCTGTCGGCGTTGCATGACCAGCGATCCCGCTCGCTCCACCCACTCGGCTTGGGAGAGAGGAGCATCGTCAGGCGCCTCACGCGCAGCGGCGACGAGAGCGCGCACGGCGTCCGTCACCATCGGGCGCGGCGCCCGGTCGAGAAGCGGGCGCATTGCTTCGCTGTCCAGCAGCGCACCCACGCTGGGAATCGCGCGGCGGCGGTCGCTCACCGGTTGGGCGGTGAAGGGGAAGGGGGTACTGAGACCGGCGGTGTGCGAAGCGAATCGGCCGGCCGCGGTGGCGCTCTGCGACCCGTGGTGAACGAACGGCGTGAGGTGGCCGCAGTCCCGAGAAGGTTGCGCAGATCGCGAACGGTCAGGACGTAGGTCGTCGTCGGTGCCAGCGGTGGAAAG
>JBGTNB010000256.1:0-8367 GCA_041743285.1 Gemmatimonadaceae bacterium | reverse complement strand
CTCCCGGCAGCGCTGTTCGGCGCGCCGTTCGCTATGCCGGCACCGCCGTCCGTGCGCAAACGGACTCGTACAACCGGCGTAATGCGCGCGATCGGCGGAACGGCACCGGCCACACTCACCGGGGAAGGGCGAACGCTGCCGCGCGCCTATCTAGGTCACCGCTCGCGGCGTGCCGATGACGCTGCCCTCGCGCCCAGCGATGGTTCGGCCGAAGAGCAGGTCGTTGCTCTCGAGTCGGTGCCGCGCGCCGATGCGACCCCCGCCCGCCGGTCGTCAGGCGCGAGTCTGGTGGTCCGGCTGCCCTACGTGGAGCCCTATCGAGTACCGCCGCCACCATCCCGCGGTGCATCGATGCGGCACATCGCGCTCTTTCTGCTCTTTGCTGCGATGCTGATTACGGTGGTTATCGCTACCATGAGTTAGCAGGTCACGGCGTCGTATCGGGGCGGGTAAGCGGGGGCACGCTGCGTACCGGACGGCGCTCGGGACGCTTGAACCCGGAATCGGCTGGCGGCGGCGTGTCCGAATCAGGATCGCGCATCTCGGGCGGAGTGGAGTCCGCGCCTTCGGGACGACCGATCATGTCAGTCGCCGCTGACTCATCGACAATTGCTGCCTCCTCGCGCGGATCGCCGCGGCCACACCCCATCACGATCATCGCCGCGACCAAGGGTTTCCATCGCATGCAGATCTCCTGCCGCCCCAAAGGCGCGCGTTAGTGGAGTCATTCTTCACACCGCTCCAGTGCTTCTTGCGCCGCCGTCTGCAGCAGTGCTTCCCGGTCGCCGCCTTCGGGAAGCGTCCCCGCCAGACGCTCGAACTGCCGAAGCATCTCTTCAGCGAGGAACGGGCCGGGATCGCGCACGCCGAGTGACCGGAGCTCGCAGTCAGCCAACTGGCGCAGCAGTGCGCGCGTGGCGCCGGCAAGCGCCTGCAGTGCCTGCGAATCCTGCGCGGGAACCTTGCTGGGGGCTGTGGTTTTCTTGGTCACTGGCGCCCGGAACGGTGCCAGCCGCACGACGAACGACCCTGGGGTGTGCTGGCGCACGCCTTCGACGATGTTCATCCGCTGCAACTTAGACAGGCGCATCACGACCGCCATGCGTACCGGCGACACGCCGCCGGCGCTTCCCTTGCCGCGACCGGTGATCACAAGCACCTCTCCCGCGCGCTCCACCTGCTGCTGACGGATCCATGCCTCCAGCCGGGCGACGGCGTCGTCAGGCGTGGGCAGAGAGTCGCGCAGATTCAGCGTGCGTGCGGTGCCATACCGCGCCTCGTCGTACGCACGGTTGAGATCGCGCAGCGGATCGTGCGCAGCCACGCCACCGCCTAACGAACAGCGGCGCGGAGAACCCGGCCGTCCAGTTTCTCCAGCGGCGTGGTCGCCGTCACCCACGCAAGCGTCGGTGCCATGTCGACCACTCGCGCAAACGCGTCGTACCTGCCGGCGCGGAACGGGCGGCCGTAGAAGATCACCGGCACGTGCGTATCGTAGTCGTACGGCGAGCCGTGCTGTGCATAAGTCGAACCTAGCGGTACCGCGTACTCCACCGGTGTCAACACCGCCTCTGCCGGCATATCCGGCGGCAGCATGTTTAGCCACCGGCGCGCAATGAAGTCCGTTGACGTATCGGCGCGCGCCAATTCGCTCAGCCGGTCGACTCGCGCTACTCCAGGGATTGCGCGCGCAACCGAGATGAACGAAGCAACCAGGGAATCGGCGTTCACACCGGCGCGAGCGAGCGCCGGTCTGTCGACGAGCAGTACGCCGTCCTCGATCCTTACCGCCCTTTCCGGCACTCCCGCAGCTGGCAACGCCTCGGCGAACGCGCGCAGACGGTCATGCGACTCGAGATAGACTGCGGCGCCCCTGCCTAACTGCTCACGCACACGCGGGTACGGAGCGACGCCATGATCGGACGTCAGCGCTATGACCACCTTCGACGAGTCGCGAAGCCGGAACAGCGAATCGAGAAACACGCCGACCATGCGGTCGAGCCGCAGAATGTGATCGTGCAGTTCGCGCGAATCCGGACCGAAAGCGTGCCCCACGGCATCAGTTGCCGAAAGCGAAACGGCGAGAATGTCTGTCCGCGGACCACTTCCGAGCTGCAGCTGCTGCATCCCTTCGATCGCGAATGCCAGCGTCACCTCGTCCATGAATGGAAAGTTGGGGAGAAAGCCCGCTGCACTGTCAGGCGTAGAGGGTACTACGTGCGGAAAGAGAACGTTTCCTCGCGCACTCCCTTGCTCCAGACTGTCCGCTTCCGGATACGCACTCTGATCCAGCAAGAGCGTCCATGCGCGACTCGCGTAGGAGTGCGGCATCCGTAGCCCGTTGAACCGCTGGACCCATGAAGGCAGCGTGTCGCGATACCACGTGCTGGTAGTGAAGGTCCCGTTCGAGGCGTACCAGTACACATGCTGAGGATCGCGGCCGATGGGCAGAATTGCCCCCCGATCCTTTCGACTTACCGACAGCGCTCGGGACATCGGGTCCTTGGCACGAAGCCAGTCGGTGAGCGTGCTGCCGCGAAAGCGGAATGGGGATGCGCCCGGACCAGCCGCCCCCCCGATTAGCGGAGCCTGGGGATCATACACACCTGCCGCGTTACTCACGATGCCCGTGCTTGCGGGAAATCGCCCGCTCAACGTGGATGCGTGTCCCGGAGCGGTTTCAGTGTTGGCGTGATCGTGATAGGCATTTGTGAACACCGCCCCGCCGCTGTACAGCCGCCCCAATCCACCCTTCAACTCGCCGAACCGTTCGAAGTAGTCGGGGAGGAGCTGATCGACGGTGAGAAGGACCACCAGAGTCGGCACGTCGGCCGGCGCGGGCGGTAGCCGCTCAGGGTCCTGCGCTTGCAGGTCGGACGCGCAGCTGGCAGCGATCAGAAACGATGCCGTCGAAGCGACGGCTGCCATCCGCGCGAAGAATGGGCTCTTGGTCATCATACCAATCTACCTGCGCGCTCCGCCACAACGGACGGCTTCGGTAACGAAACTGTCCGATCTGAGTCAGCGTTTCTCGCGGCGGCGCACCTTCCGAGGGCCAGCGCCACATGCTACATGTTCCTGTCCCATCGACCCGAGCCGGATCAGATGAATCGCGCGCTCTGCATGACCTTCGCGGTCCTATTGATGTACGGAAGCATAGCGGGCGCGCAAGGCGTTCCTGACGACCGCACCTCGCATTTTCGTGACCCGCGCGCGGCGAGCTATTGGTCGATCCTGCCGGGTGGTGGCCACCTCTATTCCGGCGAATACGAAAAGGGCCTGGCATTGCTTGGCGGCAGCATCGGTCTGGTTAGCGCGGGCCATTACGCGTCGCGCGAGCAATGCGCGTCGCTGACCAGCACCGATCCCGTTACCGATTCGCTCACGGTGACAAACGCTTGCCAGCGGCACCGTGGATGGTTCGCCGCGTCGATAGTCGCGGCGTCCGGCCTATGGCTGGCAGGCATCCTGGACGCTCCAGACAGCGCTCATCGAGCGAACTTCCGCAACGGCTGGACGAACTTTCTCCCCTTCGCCAAGGTGCGGATCGCTTTGGTGCCGGAGCCAGGCAGCGCGGCCATCACCGCCTGGATACAACTTCGATAAGCGCGACGCCACTGCCAACGGGCGGCCACCCCGACGTCGCTAGTAATCGAGGATTATGGAAGGCGAAACGAAATGCCTAATCCCAGCACCGCCGGTGCGTCCTTGGTGAAGACCTTGCGAACTCCTGCATCGATCCCGAAACCAGCGTCGCCGAGAATGACGCCTAGTCCAGCGGACAGCATGAACTGCGCACCGCTCTCTGTTTCCTCCTCCGATTCCCCCGCAAACTCCACATCCTGCGACGACCGCCCGAACGCGAACCCTGGCGCGACCACCGGGATGAGCGTCGTCCCGCCCGACTTGGCCGAGATGGATAGGGGAAGCGATATGCCGCCGGAAACATTGGTCGAAGAGATGGAAGCGGATTCGCTCCCATCAGACACTTCGAGGTAGTCGCCGAAGCTCGCACCAGCAGCAGCTTCGATCCCGACCTGCAGTGCGGCGCCCGCTGCCGAGCCGAGCGGCGCGGAGAGTAAACGGCCCGTCCACCGAGCGCCCAACATGAGCAGGCTCGCACAATCGACCTCGACGCCCAGTTCTTCTTCGAACTCGCCGAGATCGCATGAGAAGTCGGTCATCCCCACGTCGATTCCGACCAGACCGGAACCAGCCGGCAGGTCCAGACCCAGCAACAGCGATCGCCGTGAGAAAGGACCTTCCTCGTCAGCGTATCCGAACTGCCCTCGCAGTCTCCGATGCGGAATTGCCGGAGCAAAGCCGGGCGAATGGAAGGTGACGGATCCCACGGGCGTCGTCGTAATGGCGAAGTATGCCGCTGCGGCACTGACGTCGATGTCCTCATCCTGAGCCAGTGCGGCTCGCCCGATCAACGAGAGGCACAGTGTGACCGCACACGCGGCCGCAGATCGTTGCATGTCTACTCCGGTTGAATCAAACTTATTGCGTTCACCCGTGCTCGTTCGGCGGGAAAAGCTATTCCCGCGCCTGCCGGCGTGCAATGCCGCGTTCTTCATGCCAGATGCGAACGTCCGCCTGGCGAGGAACGGCTCGCCAGGCGGATGCAGCCCGCTCTCGTCAATCGAGCGGTCAGAACGCCATTGTCAACCCGAGGTGCCAGGTCAGAAGATTTGCCTCGCTCTCGATGGGCGTCACCGTTATGGTGTTGTCGGGATTGTCCTGAATGCTCCCCTCTCGCAAATAGCGCGCGCGGCCGTTTCCGTGATACCTGGCGCCGAGATCCAGCGACACCGGCCTCAGCCCGCGCCGAATCGGAACGTAGATGCCGCCGGCGGCGGTGTAGGCGAACGTGACGTGCTCGAAGTTGGTCGTCTTCAGAATCGCTTCGTTATCGGACGTGGTACCATCGAGGCTGCTCTCGGTGAAGAAATACGACAATCCCGCCGAGCCGCCCACATACGGGCGAAAAGTGCCGTTAGGCACCATGAACTGGGGACCGATCCCGGCGAAAAAAATGGAGTTGTGCGTCGTGATGTCCGCCTCGAGCCTGGGGAACGGACGAATCCGTGTCTTCTCCGAGCCGTACAGCACGTAACCCAAGTCGGCGCGAAGGGCCAACGCACCGCTCACCTGGTACATAACGCCTCCGGAGATCCCGCCGCCGACATCGATGTAGTCGTCGAACTCCGCAACCGGCTGCGCAACCATCACCGACAGACCGCCAAACCAGCGACTCGGAGTCGTACGCTCGGGAGTTCCCACATCCAGCGTCTGCGCGGCCGAGCCGCGCGCGGCCGCCAGCGCCGACACCAGGGCAATCGCCCATAACATTCTCATGTGCATGATCGTCTGTATGGTTCAGGTTCCCGCTGATTTCCGTTACTCGTAGTGAGCATACGCGCCGAGGGGCGCACGGGTTTCCGGAAGCGGGAAACGTCAGCGATCTTGCCCGGGAAGCGGCGCGCGGTCAGGCGGATCCAGCTCGCTCTCATCGACTCGCTCACGAGTTGTCGCGTCACGCGTCAGGGACCCCTCATCGCCTATCACGCGCCGCGCATCGACCCAGCGTTCCAGGAACCAGCTTCCTCGCGGCGAATCGAGGTCGTCGTAACGAACGCCGCCCCCGCTCGCCGTCGCGTGAAGGATCTTTCCCTCCCCTGCGTAGATCGCGACGTGATCGATCCGCCGGCCGTCGTCGGCGAACAGCATGAGATCTCCCGCTCGCAGTGCGTCCCGCCTGGTCGCTACTCGCTCACCCTCGTTGGCCATCAACCGCGCCGTTCGCGCCAGTCTGACACCCTGGCGCCCGTAGACGTACTGCACAAAGCCCGAACAGTCGAATCCTTCGCCCGGCGATACGCCGCCGTATCGGTACCGGGTACCAATGTATCGTTCCGCTCCCGCGACGATTGCGGCCGTGGGACGCACTCGCGAATGACGCTCGCGTACAGGCTCCTTGCGCACCGACGGATGGGAGCGCGCCCTTGGCCGGTGATAGTCGCGCGACCGGCGCTGCCCAAATCCAATCGTCAGACCGATCCTGTACTCCCAATCACGCGTGATGCTGCCTGACAGCAGATCCTCGCCGTCGAGCGCCTGCCGGTACCGCGCGTCGGCATCCAGCGAAACCGGACCGCCGAACCGCAAAGCCAATCCGCCACCGTAGCTCCAGGTGGCCAAAGCGGTATCGGGCAGATCTCGAAAGCGCACGCCCTGGCCGCCGATGCCTACGAATCCGTATGGAGCGAGGGGGCTGAACGTACGGAACGGTGAAAGGACGAGGTCGGCATCGGCCGTCCAGGCGCCGACGCCAATACGGGTGTCGCTGCGATGGCCGCTCATGTCGCGCTGCGTAAAGTGCAGCCCTCCATTAAGGCGCACTCCCAGCGGGCCGGCGTAGCTCGACAGCGTCAGCCCTCCCAAGTGGGGCGCGGTGGGCATCGCGTCGTTGCGGGAAACATGGAAGCCGATCGAGCCTGTGTACTGCGCTTGTAGCGGCGTGACGAAGGCGACCAGCAGTCCGGCGGAGCACCAGATTCGCGGCATGACTCCCATCCGTGAGCGTGGGAGAACCGGTGAGGCACGACGAGTGCCGCCAACTTTCACGTTTACAACGCGTTGTTGCGCAACCACTTGCGAGATCGAATCCGCTGGAGCCGCCGGCGGCTGGTTCCAAGTGGGGACACGCTAGCGTAGCCGCCAGCGGACACTCAGACGCTCTAAAGAAAACGCCCCGTGCATCGGCACGGGGCGCTTAAAAACGTCGATTAGTGACGCTTACTCCACGCCGCCAAACAAAATGCCGAAGTTCACGATGAACAGGTTGGTGTTCGAGTCTTCCGTGAAAATCGTGTTGTATCGAGCTTCAACCTTCGAGGTGAAACCGGAGAGCGGGAACTTCACGCCAACGCCGCCCTGAGCGCCGATCTTGGTTTCTCCTTCGGCATCCCCGAGCCCGTCGATCTCAGCATCCAGGTTCGTGATCGTTGGGCCAACGATCAAATACGGCGCCGCGCCAACGCCAGCCATCTGAAAAACGGCGTTGAGTGCGCCGCCGAGCGCGGTAAAGTTGCCGTCCGCACCGGTGAAGTCGACACCGAACCGGTTGTAGAAGAGATCGCCGCGAATGCCGAACGGCATGGTCATCGGCTTGAACTCAACGCTACCTTCGATGTTAAAACCGCTCGAAGCTACATCACCGAAATCCCCCGTGGGAACCGCAATACCCGCCGCAATGCCAAAGCGCGTCTGCGCTTCTGCGCTCTCTCCGAACGCAAACGCGCCCACGACCAAGGCGGACACAACCACACCAATGCCTTTCATTTTCATTCTCCAGGTTGAAAGAGTCGTGCGGCCTACGAGCACCGTGCCGCGCGCCTGCATGCGGCGGGAGTATAATCTCGCCGCTCGACTAACGGCAGTGGCACGGCAGCGGTTTCATCTACCGGTTCATTTGACTCGACGCCGCGCCGTGACCCTCGAGCGACCCAAAGCGCCGGGGCTCCACTGTACAGGGTACCGCCAACCAGACTCCTACCTCGCATTTCCAATTTCCCTTTTCCCGTTTGCCGTTTCCCATTCCCATTCCCATCCTACCTACCCAGTTGTACACCGAAAACCAGGGGGACAACCAAGGCATCGGCGCCAAACAACTTCACTACCTGAACTTCCAGATATGATGGAAGTCCGGCAAAGCGAAAGTTGATCCCTCCGCCCGCTGATACGCCGAATTTTGTTTCCGCCCCAGGAGAGGCCAACGGCTCGTCTGGATCATCGACCGGCTCATCGTCGTCGACACGGAGCGATTCGGCGGTACGCGCATCCAGGCGATGCACTCCAACACCCGCCGAGAAGTACAGGAGCGCGGAACGGTCCGCTCGCTCGCTAAACAGGCCGGAGATCGAAAGCGAGGTCATTCTGGCGCCCTCGATAGTAACCGGTGACTGGCCAGCCGGTGTAACCGTGCCGCCGCCAAAGCGGTCGTGCGTCACCGTTGCCCTGACTCCATAGGGTTGGGTAGGCACCACCGCTGTCAGAGTCAGTCCGCCCCGAACGCCGGTGCTGTAGAGATCGCCGAGCCCGCCCGTCGGCAACACGCCACCAAGCTGGAGCCCGGGAAGAAGCTGCACTACCCGACTGGCCTGCATTACGACACCACGCTCCACATCGTCCAGCGCGTGCAGGTAGACCCCCTGCGCTTGAGCGGCCGACGCTGCACTCACCAGCGCAGAGGCCGTCAGCCACCTAACGCCCCATCTGCCTGAGACCGCTCGCTTCGGCATCGAGCTAGCTCTCCGGATACCAGTTCACGCCCACGCGCAGCCGCGTGGTCAATCCTCCGCT
>JBGTNB010000255.1:0-3731 GCA_041743285.1 Gemmatimonadaceae bacterium | reverse complement strand
GGCGATCATTCAGCTCGAAAGCCGCCGTCTCCATGAGGAGGGCCGGCTGCCTCCGGGGGGAGAAGAGGCGGCCGACCTTGGTCCTACCCTACCGCCACCGTCAACGTCGACGCTCTGAAGGGACGCCCGTCCAAGGTATCCTGCCGGCTCGGACTCGGCGGGCGAGGGGAAGAGCACCTGCCCACGATCTAGTGATTCCCCACTGCCTGATCAAGAATCAGGTGCTGTCGGCGGCGCAGGTTCGCCGGCCCCTCCCATGCGAACTCGCTGTGGACGACCGCCATTTTCCTAGGACCACTCGCATAAGTGATCTCCCTAGGCACCGGAGAAATGCGCAGGTTGGCAGGTATGTCAGGCGCCGTCGCAGGTCTGGACGCCGTCACGCTCGGGTCCATGGTCCGAGTCTGTCCGTCCCGGTGCATGGCGGTTACGCGTCCGAATGCGAGGGCGGTGCCGCGGCGACGTTATCGGGCAGACGGCCGGCATGGTGCTGCCGGAGGTATTCGAGCGCTGCGTCGCCAGAGGCCATGTAGTCGAGAGCCTCTTGCACAAACTTCAACCGATGCTTGGCGTCTTGAATCACCTCGCTCCAAGAGAGCGCCCAGACGTGGACATTGTCACTTCGGTAGACCTCGCCTGGATCGCGGTTCTGCTGACTTGCCTGACGCTTCGCGTAGTCGTCGAGTGCATTCGAAACAAGGATGAAGTCCC
This sequence comes from Gemmatimonadaceae bacterium, assembly GCA_041743285.1. GTDB lineage: Bacteria > Gemmatimonadota > Gemmatimonadetes > Gemmatimonadales > Gemmatimonadaceae > JALZIF01. Next base: position 3,020 of record JBGTNB010000255.1, on the reverse strand, counting down.
ATTTGGTTCGGCGGCGATCGAAGCGTTCGTCCGCCTCCACCGTGTCTGCGTACTGAGTGATTTGCGTCAGCTCCGGCGCGCCGATAACGACGCTGGGACGCTTCAGTTCCACCACCAGGTGATGCTGACTGTTCTCACGCTGCGGGATGGCGCGCGCCAGCATCAGGTCAACGCGCCGACGGCCGTCAAGGCCCAGGATCTCTTGATTCTCTTCAATGAGGTCCGTGCGCCCGAGCAGACCGATGTGCTTTCGGAGCAGTGTCACAAGCGACTGATCATCCACCGCCAAGCCGTACTGCTCTCCGAAGATCCACGGTTCCGCCGCGACGATGCGATGCAGTTGCGAGCGCTCCTTCAACGTCCGGCGACTCTCATCGTCGAAGAGGATCGCTTCGAGACCCGCGACGAACTCGAGTCGGTCGGTGATCTTGCGCGAGGCGCTGATGATCGCTGAGAGTGAGGTCCGGTCCAGCAACTCATCTAGCTCGGTCAGCCGCTCTTCCGGAAGATTGAGGACTTCTCTGAAGACACGACGAATGGCCGATGGACCCGTCTCGAGCGCCTCACGGATGAGGCTCAACGAGAGCCGCTTTGACCCGGCGTCATTCGACGCGTTGACCACTGCCGCGGCGTTGACAACCACGGCGTCGAAGATCTCGCGGCGGGCCTCCTCGACCGGGGTCTGTGCCTCTCCCTGATATGGATAGAGCTCCTCGCGCTTCCACTCAGCGATCACCGTCTCGCGCGTTTCAGCTGCACGCCGGCGGAAATGTTCGCGCAGCTTCCCTTGAGCGGCGGCAATCAGCGGACCAATGACCGGGTGGTCGGCTTCGGCCAATCCGAGATCCGCTGCGTGCTCGGCGATGAGCGGTGATGTCAGATAGGCCGAGTACTCAAATCCTGGCGCCTGCACACCCGCGCGCACGTTGCTCAGTGCCACGCCTTCCGGAGTACAGAGGTGGACCAAACGGCCAACATCGCGTAACGCCCATTCGATCACTGTGAGGAACGTATCTGGGGCCACATCAAGCTCATAGCGCTCCCGCGCGTCCTGGACTTCGCGAGGGTCGATCGTGACCCCGTCGTAGGTCAGCTCGATGGAGGGATACTGACCGAGGTAGATGGCGAACTCGGTGGTCAGTCGCGGCACGGCTTCCGCGACCTCGAGAGCGGGGATGTCATCAGTTATGCCTTCCAGCACCACTGTCGTACCAGCAGGCCGGTCCGTAGGAACAGGGTCGCGCACCTCGCCGTCGCGAAGGCTTGAGCGCTCGGTCACCACTTCAACCATCGAGCGCTCGTCGCCGGCCTCTACCGTTTCCCACCGGACTTGTGCCGCGGGAATACCGAAGGCGCGGAAGCGACCTTTGCCCTCGGCCCCGTGCATCCGACGCTTTTGCGTCCGAGTCGTGACGCTGTATTGCTTCCACGAGCCGCCAAGGCTCCTGAACACCGTGGAGGCATCCATAAAGGACATGCCGTGACCGTCATCCTCCACCCGCACCGCATCTAGCCCGCCGAGATCGTTGCGGACCAGCTCGACGTGCACGTGATCCGCATCCGCGTCAAGCGAGTTCCAAATCAGCTCAGCAAGTCCGGGGAGGGGCCGCCCGATGAGTCGGCGGATGTGGTCTTCCTGGACCTCGACCGAAAAGTGAGTCACCGCCCGAGTATCGCAGGCACCGCGACAGGTCTTGCGTCGGGTAACCGCTCTCGAGCAGGGTGGACGAGCTGACTCACGGTCGTCAGCTCGTTGTCGACCACGGCTGGCTGGTCGGATCCAGGGAGGCGGTCCGACCGTTACAGAACTTTCAGAAGCTGTAAGAGCGGAAGCCAGCGCCTCAGCCGGTGAGCCACGAACTGCTTCGCGACACCCCAGAGTGTCCGCCGACTTCGCCGGAGCATCTGACGCTCTATTTGGCGACCATCAGATTCGACGAGCGTTTTGACGAGGGCATCTGACTCGGACGGCCCCCACCGATGGGCATCTGATCAGGTGAGTCAGATTCCCGCCACCACACTACATCTTGTGGTGTTCGCGGCGGTGGGGCGAGATGTTGCGAGCCCCTATCAGGGAGGCTGGCGCGCCCGGAGGGATTCGAACCCCCGCCCTGCTGATCCGAAGTCCGATGCCCGCTGGAGCCGCCTCGCTCCCCTATTTCGTGCTCAACCGAGCCGTCCGAGCGGCCCGGATTGGGGTGAGATCCCCGTGAGTATAGAGCTCGCCTTTCCGATGAGTCAGATGCCTTCGCCGTATGCGGCGAGAGTCTGATGCCCACGGCCCCCGAAGGATCTGGAGCTCACCAGCGCGATGAACACGAGGCACACGTGGCATCCGGCGCTGCCACGAATACCGCACCTCGGCTGCGCGAGCACATGTCGCGCTCACGGCGCGTAACCGCTGCGCGAAGGAGATCCCGGGGCACGAAGCCAGTCGATGACATCGCCGACGGACTGCTCCAACGGCGCCGCGGTATCGATCTGGAGGCTCGGCACGTCGAGCTTGAACGGATCCCCCGCTGTGCGTTCGTGGAACGCGTCGACCTTCGTCCATTCCGTCGCATGGTGCGACGCCAGGCCGGCGCCGGCGCGACTTTCGATGCGTCGCCGCCACTCGACCGAATCGGAGCATTTGCATTCGACGACCGCCACGTCGGCGGCGGTACGCTCGGCGATCGCCAGCGCCTTCCGGTAGCCGGTGCCGTAGCCGAGCGGGCTGTCGGCGATGACACTCAAGCCGATGGCCAGCTGCCGCTCTGCGAGGTCGAGCATGGCCTCGTACGATAGGCCGCCGAGCTCATCGGGCAGCAGGTCGCGGAAGACGTCCTTGTCGATCACCGGCCAGCGCAGGCGCCGCCCGAGCTCGCGGGCAATCGTGCTCTTGCCGCTGCCGGGCGGGCCCTTCATCAGGAGCAGCATCGGCTTCGCCCGACCGGCCGACGGAACCGAGGCGATCGGACGGCCCCACTCGAGGTACGCCGTGCTGTCCGACGCCGCCGCCGCCAGGGCGACCCGTGTCC
>JBGTNB010000254.1:0-3289 GCA_041743285.1 Gemmatimonadaceae bacterium | reverse complement strand
CGTCAGGCAGCGATGGCTGGGACGGCATCGAGTACCGCTACGGCGCGTTCACGATCGTCAACGATCCCTCTGCGCCGAACGGCGATGGTATGGTCGGGCAGATGTTCTATGCGAGCAACTTCCCTTCGGGCACCGGACCCGCGACGGCGCAGATCTACTTTCCGAACAATGTCAGAACCGCTTACATCTCCATTTGGGCTCGTGTGTCATCCAACTGGGTTGGCAATCAGTCGAGCACCAACAAGATGTTCTTCCTCGGAATCGCCGATGGCAACAACGAGTTTTTTCTTTCTGCCGAGGGCGCCGGCAACCACATGCTGCAGGCGCAACTCCGCCTGCAGGGGGTCGCCGATCCGCGAGCCCGAATCGCACCAAATCGGGCCAACGGCAACGTCGCCCGAGGCGCGTGGCAGCGTTGGGAGTTCGTCCTCACCTGCAATTCGGGCCATGGCAAGGCGGACGGATCAATCGATTTCTGGATCAACGGGTCCCATGTGACTTCGGTGAACGATGTGGACTGGACGACCCCGAAGCCGAAGACGTGTAACATGCACATGTTCAACTGGAATCCCACATATGGCGGTGGCGGCGCGTCGCCCGGCGTCGACCAATACCTCTGGTTCGATCGCGTGTATATCAGCGGCAAGTAGCCCTGCAGGGCCTGCTCACGTCCTGTCAGTTGCGGGCGAGGGTGAAAACGCACTCTCTTGGCGCCGGGAGGTGACCGCCCGCGGTGTGTAGCGCGGGAGAGCCGTGCCGGCGTTGGCATGGTTCTCCCGTCTGCGGGTTATAGAGGGGCGTACGCATTGCGTCCCCCGTCAATACACCTCGCTCCGCTTCCTTCCATGACGATCCGACTTCGCATCGCATTCCTGATCCTGCTCCTGTACCCCGTCATCGCCGGCGCGCAGGTCCAACCTGACGAGTACGCGGCGCGGCGGCTGGCGCTCGCTGCGAAGCTCGGGCCGGGCGCCGTTGTGGCATTCGGAGCTCCGGAACCACGAGTCGACTACCTCGCTTTCGTGCAGGGCTCGCGATTCTACTATCTCACCGGTTATCGCGAACCGAGCGCCATTCTCGTAACGATTGCCAAACAAGGTGAATCTGCGAGCATGCTTTTCGTTCACCCACGCGATCCTGCAACCGAAGTCTGGTCGGGCCGAAGATTCGGGCCTCGAGGAGCAGAGGCGGCAACCGGCATTCCAGCCCGCCCACTCGAGCAGTTCGAAGCCGTGCTCGATTCGCTCGCCCGCGGCGGCACCCCCATCTATCTGGTGAGCGACGCGGCAGGCGCCGACGGCGACAATCCCGACTTTTCACGGCTCCGCACCTTGCTCGTGGAAGCGCGGCCCATCGCTGACGCCGGCGAGGCGGTCGATCGTTTGCGCGGAACCAAGTCACCGACGGAGCTGGAGCTCATTCGTAAGGCGGTGGCGATTACCGTCGGCGCCCAGCGCCAGGCAATGCGCGCCATCGAGCCCGGAATGAACGAATTCGAGGTTCAGGCGCTGATAGAGTACACCTTCCGCCGAAACGGCGCTGACCGCCCTGGATTTGCAACGATCGTCGGCTCGGGACCCAACTCGACGACACTTCACTACAACGCCAACGACCGTTTCATGCAGGCGGGAGAGCTGGTGGTCATGGACATCGGCGCCTCCTACCGTGGCTACACGGCAGACGTCACTCGCACCGTGCCGGTGAACGGGACGTTCTCGCCGGAGCAGCGCCGGATTTACGAAATCGTGCGTGCCGCCCAGGCCGCCGCCGAGCGGGCTGCTACGTTAGGCTCCGATGCCGCAAACATGACCCAGGCCGCGGCACGGGTTCTCGCCCAGGGCCTCGCCCGCTTGGGACTCATCCAGGCACCCGACGCTACTTACGATTGCCCGGCGCAAGGCGAAAGCGCGCCATGCCTGCAGCTTCAGCTCTTCTACATGCATGGGCTCGGGCATGGCATCGGACTCGATGTTCATGATCCGGAACAGTTCTACCATACCCGGCGCATAGAGGCTGGGAGCGCGTTCTCCATCGAGCCGGGGCTCTACATTCGGGAGAACGTCCTCGAGACACTTCCGGAAACGCCGCGAAATCGCGAAATCGCGAAGGCGCTCAGCGCAGCCGTCGCCACGTACTCGAACATCGGGGTGCGGATCGAGGATGACTACATCGCCACCGCGCAAGGCGTCGAGTGGATTTCGCGCGCTCCACGCGAGATCAGCGAGGTCGAGGAAGCCATGCGGGAGCCCTCTACCGCCCCAACGCCGCGCGATCCCGAAATCATCGAGTGGTATCGAGCCACCGAGCCGAGGCCGGCGTTGCCCGCGCGTCCTCCCCGCCGATAGCTTCCGCCGCGCGGCACGGTTGACTGGCGTCACCCGGGTGCCAGTTCCGTCGTCCATGAATGGGCGCCGTTCCCGCCCACGCCCCGCGCGGCGTATGCCATCAAGTTGCGACAACCGGTAGAGCTCGTAATGCTCACGTTCGTCATTCCCGTGAAACACCCCGCGCGCTCGCAATCTTACGAGCGCGTATGCGATCTGCTTCGCAACACGTTGCGGTCCGTGGAAGCACAGACGGACGAGCACTTCGCCACGGTGATCGTGCTGAACGAGAAGCCGCCGTGGGCGGAGGATACGCCTAACCGAAAGTTCGTCGAGGTCGACTTTCCGCCGGCGGAAGCGCCACGGTCCAAGAGCGACTGGGTGAACTGGCTGTACATGGACCGCGGGGCAAAGATTGCCGTCGGCATGCTCCACGCCAAGCAGTTCACGCCGACGCACCTGATGCCGGTAGATGCCGACGATTTCGTGAGCAACCGGCTCGCCGGTTTCGTCCGCGCGCACGGCGAAGCTCCGGGGTGGTACATGCCGACCGGCTTGATCTGGAGCGGACTTTTCCGCATCGGCGAGCCTCGTGACCGGTTCTGGAGCTACTGCGGTACATCACATCTGTTCCGGCACGACCTCCTTCCAATCGACCCGGCAATCGGTGCCCGGCCCACGCGCGACACCGTCGTCGACACGTTAGGCGCCGAGTATACGGAAAAGATACTGGGGAACCATGTGCATTACCTGCGCTACTTCAGTGAGCGGGGAATAACGCTCGAGCCGCTGCCGTTCATCGGGGGCATCTGGCATGCCGACACCGGTGAAAATTCCTCCCGGGCATGGTGGCGGCAGACGCGGTTCGGCCCCATTTGGGGCCGCCCGCTAACCGACGAGGTAAAGGCGGAGTTCAGCGTGCCTTCCGGCGAGCGCTCCTCGGCGCAGACCGCTTTGCTTTACGG
>JBGTNB010000253.1:0-7542 GCA_041743285.1 Gemmatimonadaceae bacterium | reverse complement strand
CCGCGGCGCGTCGGCGGCGATCATCAGCAGCACGCACCAGTAGTAGAGCGCGGCGGGAATGACCGCTAGACCGAGCACCCGCAGATATGGCAGGCGGAGGAATTCGGCTAGGAGAAACGCGGCTGCTCCTAACGCGGGAGGGGCGAGAATGGCGCCGATTCCGCTGGCAGCGAGCAGCGCGGCTCCGTGATCGCGAGAATACCCCGCCGCTCTGAGCGACGGCCAGGCAACCGCGCCGAGCGTGACCGTAGTCGCCACTCCGCTGCCGCTTACGGTCCCCAGAAGAAAGCCGGCCAGCGTTACAGCCCGACCCGGCCCTGCGACGCTTCCTCGGCCCGCCGCGGCGTTCGCCCAACGGATGAAGAAAGCCCCCGCCCCGCTCTGTTCCAGAACGGCGCCGAACAGCGCGAACAGCACGATGTAGGTCGAGGCGACATCCAGTGGCACACCAAAGTTTCCGTCGAGCGTCATGTACAGCAGTCCGACCAGCCGGTCGGGCATGTAGCCACGATGCGCAATCGCGCTCATGCCTATCAGCTCCAGCACGGGCCCGAGGTACGCATAGATGAGGAACGCGGCGGCAACGAGTGGAAGGATCCAACCGACCGTGCGGCGCGTCGCCTCGAGAACGAGAAGGATGAGAAGCACGCCGAGCGTGAGATCCGCCGCATTGGGCGTCGCCGCGCGATACACGAACTCCGCGCGATCCATGATCGGCCAGGCGAGCGCAGTAACCGACAGTGCGACGAGGGTGATATCCCACCATGACGTTCGCGAGCGATCGCCCCTCCCGGCAGGATAGATCACCCAAGTCGCCGCCAAGGCGAGCAGCAGGAACACCGCTCGGTAGATGAGCGGCTGGATGATGGTCAGAACCCAAACGAGGGCGAGACCGGCGAGCGCCGCGGCGAGCCAGTTTCCGGCAACTCGGGCGCGGCCCGTCAGGATCCTCGGGCCACGCTCGGCATCATCCGACAGGGGAATGCCAGGCGGCGGTCGGGCTCCGTCGTCGCCAGACGTCGGAAGCATCGCCGTCCCCGACCCGTCGCTCACGCCGGCCACTCTCCGGCTTCTCGATAGGCGCGCTCGGCACCAGGATGGTACGAGATCGGCGCGCCCGCCGCTGCCGACTGCATCGTGAGGTTCTCTGCTTCGGGATGGATCGCCACCAGCTCGGATCGGTGGTCAAACAGTGTCCGTGTTATGTCGTAGGCGAGCTGCTCTGGCATCCCGCGGTCGACGACGAGCAGCGTGTTCGTGCCAACCGTAGCGACCGGATGATCGAGGCCCGGATAGGCACCAGCCGGAATGTCGGCGCGAAGGTATAATCCCGAACCGTGATCGCGCTGAAGCGCATCCAGCACCTCGTGGTTCGGGACCAGCCTCATGGCGCGCCCGGGGGTGCTCGCCAGGTCGAGCAGCGCGCCGGCCGGCAAGCCACTGCTCCAGAAGAACGCGTCGATTTTCCCATCCCTCAGAGCGTCGACAGCCGCGTTGATACCAAGCCCCTGCGCCCGGATGTCGCGAACTGGATCGATAGCCCCCGCCCTGAGGATGCGGAGCGCAATGTCCTCGCTTCCGCTACCCGGACCTCCTAACGCGACTACCCGTCCGCGTACGTCTGCCAGGCGCGCAATGCCGGTACGCTCGAGCGTGACGAGGTGGGTGTACTGAGTGTAGAGCACGGCCAGCGCTACGGCCGGCACCCGTCCGAAAGTCGCGAACGCACCGCGTCCCGCCGCGGCGTCGGCGACGGTGGTCGCCAGGGTGAAGGCCAAATCGACCTTTCCATCGCGCAACAGCTTGAGGTTGTCCACGCTGGCACTGGTCACCTCGGCGGTCGCCTCGACGTTAGGTACGTGGGCGCTGATCACCTTCGCCACGCCGCCGCCGTATACGTAGTACACTCCGCCCGTCGGGCCGGTGGCCACACTCAGACGCAGTCGCGCACCATGCCGGCGCGCGAACTCACGCGGGTCGCAGGCAATGAAAAGGGCAATGCTGGCAGTGAGAAAGGCGCGCCGTGAGATGCTCACGCCCAAATATGTGTCCCCGTAGGTCCGCGGGGGACGCTTGCAGGCCGTGTCGGGGATTCCCCGCGAACGCGCTTCGGGAGCAGCACATCGAGCGAGCGTCCGGCGACCTCGACCGCGGTCCATCCGAAGATCCGCTCGGCGCCCAGGTTGAAGTGCAGTATCCGCTGCGCCTCGTCAACCGTGATGATGGCATCGGCGGCTATGGATAGAATCTGTGCGAGCATCGCCTGCGAAGCCTGAGCCTCGTTCTCCGCCGACGTCAGGTTCATTGCATTGTCGCCAGAGGGTCGCAGCGCCTGGCGACCTGGCTTCTCGCCCACTAGCTCCCGCGCCGCCCCGACTTGGCCGAGGTGGCGGGGGGTTTGGTAACTTGGCGAGTGGTCACCGGTGCGGGCTTTTTGCCCTCCTGTGGAACCGGCGCGTCCTTGCCGCGCTGCTTGGACTGACGCGAAAAGTCCGGAATGTCGCGAGCTCCTTTCTTCTTCATAACGGCACTCTCAGGAATTGGGAATCGGGAATTGGGAATCGGGAATTGGGAGTTGGAAATCAGGAATTGGGAAGTGGAAATTGGGAGGGTAGGTTGTGCTTTGAGGGCGGGCCGCTCGATTGGCCGTGGCCGAGAAAGCGAAAGCCGTGCCCAGTGCTCCACGAACGATGTACCGGTGACACTCGCTTCGGAAGCGCGGAAGTGGTTTCCCTTCCCGATTCCCATTCCGATTCCCGATTCCCGATTCCCATTCCGATTCCCCTCCGATTCCCGATTCCCGATTCCCGATTCCCGATGCTACACCGCATGCATCAACTCCCGTTCGTACGCAGCCAGCACATCGCCTCGGCCAAGGATGCCCACCAGCACCGGTTCGGCTCGCGTGCGCACGACCGGCACGACGTCTATGGCGCGCGCGTTCATGACTCGTAATGCATCACGTAGAGACATATCGGGCGTCACGACTTCAGTTCCCTGCGCAATGTCGGCGGCGACCAGTACGTTTGCGAGCTGGCCACGGTCGAGCAGTGCCTGGCGAAGCTCGTCATAGAATATGACTCCGAGCAGAGTACCGTCCTCCTCGACCACCGGAATGGTAGTGTGGTGCGTGCGCTCGGCGGCCTTGACGATGTCGGCGAGGGTGGCGCCCGGTGCTACCGTCACCAGGCGAGTGTCGAGCGCGTCTCGGGTATGAATGCGGTCCATCAGCGCGCGGTCTGCACCCTGCTGCAGGTATTCCCCGCGCTGAGCGAGCCAACCGTCGTACAGGCCATATGGCGACCACCGCCTGGCGACGGCATAGGCAATGACGCAGACGATCATCAAAGGTGGAACGATGGCGTAGTCGTCGGTGAGCTCGAATACCATGAAGATCGCCGTCATAGGAGCGCGCGTTGCTCCGGCGACCAGTCCGGCCATGCCGATCAGTCCCCAGGTCTCGGGGTGGATGCCCGCTTGCGGGAGGACCTGCGAGACCAACGCGCCGCTTCCCGCACCTAACGCCGCACCGATGTACAGCGTGGGGGTGAACACACCACCCGAGCCGCCGGCATGGAAGGTGACCGCGGTTATTACCATCTTGCCGAGCGCCAGCGCCAACAGAAGATACCAGGCCAGCCCGCCGAACACCTGAGTAGGTATTGCCAGGTGGCCTTCGCCAATGAGCAGGCCGCGTGAAAGGAACACGATCGATCCAATCAGGGCGCCGCCGAATACCGGCCGCAACCACGCTGGTGCCTTCCACCCCTCGAACCAGGACTTGGTCAGAAAGTAGATGCGGGTGAACAGCACCGACCCGCCTCCGCATACAATGCCGAGCAACGGAAAGAGCAGCGCTATAGTGATCGCATCACTTTCTCCGTAGCTAGGCACATCGAACGCCGGCGTGCTGCCAAGGAAGGGTCGCACGGTGAGCGCTCCAACCACGCTGGCAACTACGACCGGACTGAACGCACCGACAGAGAATGACCCGAGCACCTGTTCGAGAGCGAAGAAGGCACCCCCGAACGGAGTGCTGAACGCGGCGGAAATGCCGGCGGCAGCACCGCATCCGACGAGAATCTTGATCCGGCGGGGCCGGAATCGGAGCACCCGCCCCACGTTCGATCCCACCGTGGCGCCCAGCACGGCAACTGGACCCTCGCTGCCGACCGATCCGCCTGACGCGAGTGTGAGAATGGTCGCAACGGTTCGCCACAGAACCGGCCGCGACTCGACTCGCCCGTTGCGCTTCGCCACGGCGAGTTGGATCTCGGCGACGTTCTGCCCATCCGGAACCTTGAACCGGCGAATGACCGCCCACGATCCCCACAATCCGAGCGCGGTGAGCACCGGGAACACAACCTGTGGGATGGCGCTCAGTCGCGCGCCGATACCGACCACGAACGCGTCATGCGCCAGGTCGATCAGGCGGTAAAAGCCGACGACCGACAGCCCGCCGGCGATGCCGATGAGGACGCCGAAAACGATGAGCACCGCACCCTCGTCCCAATCCCGCTCTTCGAACCACACGACCGCCCGGAGCCAAACGCGTGCGGCGCCTCTAGCAAGGGTTCGACGGTTCATGTTGAGAGGCTGACGGTAGTATCTGGCATCGCTCAGGAGATGGGGCAAAGATGAGGAAAAGGAAATAGGAGAGACGGAAATAGGAATTAGGAATTAGGAAATAGGGGCGGTACGCGTCCGGCGCTGCGCGCCGACCGCTTTTTACGTAATGCGCCAGCGCCGAAGGCGTTGGCGCACACCGTCCCTAATTCCTATTTCCTAATTCCTATTTCCTTCTAACCTATTTCCTATTCCCACCCATCTCCTCTCGCAACTTGCCGTAGCTCTCCCACCGGTCGCGATCGACTCGCCCGTCGGCGACTGCATCGCGCACCGCGCACTCGGGCTCGTGGAGGTGAGAGCAGTTGGCGAAGCGGCATTTGCCCAGGAAGGGAACGAATTCGGGAAAGCACTGGTCGAGCGATTCCGACGCTATCCCCCAAACACCCACCTCGCGAAGCCCGGGAGTGTCGACCACGAAGCCGCCGTCGGGAATCGGATGCAGCGCGGCGCCCACGGTGGTGTGACGCCCCTTGTTAACGCTCTCACTGATCTCGCCGACACGCAAGTTGAGACCCGGATACATGGCGTTGAGCAGTGACGATTTTCCAACTCCCGACGGGCCGGACAACGCGGAAACTCGGCCGCGCAGCGTATCGTGCAGCTCGTCGAGGCCTCGCCCCTCCGTTACGCTCGTCAGGTGGATCGGATACCCGGCACTGGCGTAGGCGGCGAACTTGTCGCGAGCAGCACGCTCGTCGGCGAGATCGGTCTTGTTGATTACGATGCGTGCCGGAATGTCGTTCGCTTCGGCGATGACCAGAAAGCGGTCGAGCATTCGTACGTGCGGCTCGGGCTTGGCAGCGGCGAAAACGACAACCACCTGATCGATGTTGGCGACGACGATCCGCTCGTCATGGGCTCCCCCGGGCGCCCGGCGGGCGAGCGTGGAACGCCGCGGCAGAAGCTTGGCGATCGCCCATGTCCCCCCGCGCGAGTCCTCCTCGATCAGCACCTCGTCCCCGACGGCGAGTTTCTCCGCGCCTTCGCGCTTGAGCCTTCCGCGCATCGAAACTTCGATGAGAATCCCGTCGTCGGTGCGCACGTCGTAGACGCCCCCGGTCCCGCGCATAACGACACCGTGCCGCCGGTCGGCCGGCTCGCCTGTGCCGGTCACGACGTGTCCTCGTCAGGCGCGTCGCGCATCACTTCCCACCACGGCCGTTCGGGCGAGCTCCCCCGGCCGGCGATGAGTGATTCGAGCTGCATCTTCACATCCTCGAGCGGCATGGCTCCCACCCGGTCGCGTGCTTCATCGGGCGTAGCCGCCTGGGCGAGAAAAGATGTCTCGAGGTGACCGGTGACCTTCGGCTCACCGGCGCCCCATCGCACGAACAGCAGGTAGGCGCCCCACGGACCATCTGGCTCGCCGGTTCGATCAGTCTCGATCGCAACGCTGTACGAAGCACCGTCGCTGCCGGCGAATGCCGCCGGACGAGCATGCACGGCCATGTATCCGCCGATCGTGCGCTCATCGCCACGCGAATGGTCGGGCGGGAGATGGCGAGCCACTCAGCGCCGCAACCGGAGTGTTTCGCGGGCAACGCTGCCGGCGATGAATGCCAGATTCGAAGGACGCTCTGCCAATCGGCGCATTAGATAGGGATACCATTGCGTGCCGAATGGTACGTAGACGCGCATGCGCCAACCCTCGCGGACGAGCCGTTCCTGAAGATCGCGCCGCACCCCGTAAAGCATCTGAAATTCGAAGCGCTCGGGACCGATCCCCTCGCTCTTCGCAAACGCCTTCGTCGCATTCAACATGGCTTCGTCGTGCGTCGCTATCGCCGGATAATTGCCATCCCGCAGCAGCGCGTGCATGCAGCGCACGAAGTTGGCATCTACATCTGCCTTGTCGGGAAAGGCGACCGTATCCGGCTCGTTGTAAGCGCCCTTGCACAGCCGGACGCGGGCGTCGAGCACGTTGACGTGCGCTACGTCGGTCTGCGTACGGTAGAGGTAACTCTGCAAAACGACACCGACGTTGGAGCTATACGAGGGAAACAACCGGTCCTCGAACAGGCGCAGCGTGCGCTCCGTATACTCACTCCCCTCCATGTCGATCCGAACGAAATTTCCCAGCTGACGCGCGCGTTCCAGAACGCTCTGCACGACACCGACGCAGAGCTCGTCGGCAATGTCGAGTCCCATCGCCGTGAGCTTGAGCGACACGTTGGCATCGAGCTTCCGATCAGCGATTTCCTCGAGCATTCGGATGTACTCATCGCCGGTCGATCGAGCTTCGGCCTCGTTATGCACGCTCTCGCCCAGAAGATCGAGCGAGGCGGTGATACCTCTGGCATTCAGTTGTCGCACCGCATCGAGCGCGGTGTCGAGCGTCTCTCCGGCAACGAACCGATGGGCGAACCGCTGCGCGATCCCGTTGCGGCGGACGAATCTGAAGATCGTCGGCTGGTCGGACAGATAGAGAAGAGCCTGTCGAAGCATGCTCAGCGGGGGGCGCGCGACGCGCGACCCGAGATGTGGGGCAAAGCTTCGGGGTCGCGGCCGCGGGTCTCCGCCACTGGTTCGATCAACACAAATTGCCCGGAATCAATCTTTTCATTTGCGTAATAAGGCGAGAGCCCCTCGAGGGACGGAAGGACTGAGCCTGTTGCGTGCATCATCCGCGTCTCGATTAGAGAGACGGAATTCTAGAGGAGCGGAAGGCGGGGGGAAAGGCGAGCACGATCCGCCAGACGACCAGGCCGGCGATTGGATTGGCCTTCCGAGACCGCTTCCTTCGTCATTCCCGCGAACGCGGGAATCCACTGTGCGGGGAGACGCAGCACCTGAGGCAGCGTTAGCCGATCACGAATACCCCTACCTGACCCCCGAAGTCGTCAGGCATTGGAGTCGTTCCGGCTGGCGCGACCCAGTCGCCGCCGTCGAGGCGTACGTTGAGCCGGTGTACTC
>JBGTNB010000252.1:0-2327 GCA_041743285.1 Gemmatimonadaceae bacterium | reverse complement strand
GCGTCTTCCCGCGTGAGTGTGATCGCCCGCGCCACCGCAAACGCCCGCGCCTGGTGCAGGCGGACGAGCGCCGCGAACGCCTCACGGCTTCCGCCCTGCGCCTCGATTACCAGGCCGCGCTCGTGCAGCCGTCGCTCCGGGTCAGCCGGCGCGGTATGCACGGAACGCCTGTGTCGGGCGAAAACGGTGGTTGCCATCGTCGTTGCTGAGAACGCACGGCGGGCGGGAAACGTTGGCCGGGAGCACGGGTCGGGGGGAGGATCGCCGCTCGACAGACACCGGTCTGCCGCGAAGGGTTCGCGGCGGACGGGAGCGGACGCGCCGGGCTTGGGTTCCCTAACGGTCGCCGGCGAGTCCCAGGGAGCCGGCCGCCCGCTGCATGGCGCCGATCACAAAAGCCACGTGATCCTCCAGCGGTATGCCGAGTTCATCGGCCCCAAGCGCGATGTCCTCGCGGCTCACTCCACGGGCAAACGCCTTGTCCTTCATCTTTTTGCGCACCGACCTTGCCTCCACATCGTGTACGCTCCGACTAGGCCTCACGAGGGCGGTCGCCGTGATCAGGCCCGTCAGTTCGTCGACGGCGAACAGCGCCCGAGCCATGCGCGTGCGCCGTGGCACCCCAGTATAAGTGGCATGCCCCAGTATCGCTTCACAGATGTCTTCCGGCCACCCCCGTTCGCGAAGGAGCCGCACGCCTTCAGCGGGATGCTCCGAGTCGGCGGCGTGATCATCGTTGGGCCATCGTTCGTAGTCGAAGTCGTGAATGAGCCCTGTAAGACCCCACCGCTCGACCTCCTCTCCATAGTGCTCGGCGTAGGCGCGCATGGCCGCTTCGACGGCGAGCATGTGCGCACGGAGCGAGTCGCTCTCGGTGAACTCATGCTGGAGAGCGAGCGCCTCGTCGCGAGAGGGGAGGGCGGCAGTAGTCATCGCCGGAGCGTCGATCGAGGTCCTGTCATGCGGTATGTGCCAGTCGGGCGGCCGAAGCGAACGTCTGGGTGTCGTTTCTCAGTGCGCCGACCGCGCGACGAACCAGTTGGTGAAAATCACCATTCCGTAAACGACGAGTCCCAGAAAGATCGCCGCGACGATGAGGCCCGTGAATCCAGCCTTCAGATCCTGTGGTTGCGGAGGAGCCATGTTCTCGGAAAGTGGGCGAAGGGATATGTAGCGAGGGTGGGCGCCGCGAACGAACCCATCCCGGGGCAGGCTAACTGACGCGCACCTTCGTTATGCGGTCGTTCATCTTGATTTTCTTCATGGCATCCAGCCCTTCGGTGATCTTTCCGAAAACGGTGTGAACGCCGTTCAGGTGGCGGGTGTTCGTCTCACTCAACACCATGAAGAACTGACTACCGCCGGTATCCTTGCCGGCGTGCGCCATCGACAGCGACCCCACCTCATGCTTGTGGGGATTCTTGGCCGTTTCGCACTTGATAGTGTAGCCCGGACCGCCCGTGCCGACTCTCGGATTACCCGGTTCCTTGGATAACGGGTCACCGCCCTGGACGACGAAGTCATCGATCACCCGGTGGAACGCCGTGCCATCGTAGTAGCCCTCATTGGCGAGCTTCTCGAAGTTGGCGACGGTGGCGGGAGCCTCCTTGTCGAATAGCTCCGCCACGATGGTGCCGCGGTCGGTCTCGAAAGTGGCTGTACGAGTCACGCTGATTGCTCCTCTGGTTCAAGAACCCGAAAGGTATCGTCCCCACGCCCTTGCGGGCCAGTCCGCTCAACCCGGAGCTTCGGCGATCGCGAGAACCGCCTTCCACTCGTCGGCGGTCACCGGCTGGACGGACAATCGGCTGCCCTTCTTCAGTAGTGTCATCTTCTCCAGTCCAGGCGCGCCGCGAAGCTCGGCGAGCGTCACCGGGCGTTGCAGCGGCTCTCTGGCGCGCAGGTCGACCATGTACCAGCGAGGTTCGTCGGGATCGCTCTTGGGATCGAAGTACTTCGAGGCGCGGTCGAACTGGCTGGGGTCCGGATAGCCGCCGCGCGCGACTTCGCAGATCCCGACGATGGCGTTAGGGTCGGTGCTCGAATGGTAGAAGAATACGAGATCGCCCTTCTTCATCTCGTCGCGAAGCATGTTGCGAGCCTGATAGTTGCGCACGCCGTCCCAGCCGGTGGTCCGCCGGGGGGCCTTCCACAGATCGTTCCACGAGAATGTCTCGGGTTCTGACTTTACGAGCCAGTGGCGTTGCTTAGCGCCGGCGGACTTGGAGGTCGGCATCTAACTTGAAAAAGGGAAACGGGAAACGGGAAACGGGAAACGGAAACGGAAACGGAAACGGGAAACGGGAAATGGGAAACGGGAAATGGGA
>JBGTNB010000251.1:0-4015 GCA_041743285.1 Gemmatimonadaceae bacterium | reverse complement strand
CGGCCGACTCCGCCACCGCCTGCTCCGCTCCCGACGCCGCCGATCCCGCCAGTTCCCTGACCGCCTGCACCAAGACCACCTCGTCCGGGGGTGCGCGAGCCGGAGCCACCCTCGCCAGTCGCGAGCACCGCGCGCCCAGGCCCCGTCCCGCCGCCAGAACCGCCTGATCCTGACGACACGTCCACGCCGCGCAGAATGCCTGTCACGTCCCCGACCATGCCGCCACTGCCGGTGTTCGCACCGGTTCCGAACGCCGCGCCAATCTCCTGAGCGGACTGCTGGCCTCCCTGTTGCCCGCCCCCGCCCGGCTGGGCTGGTTGTGGACGAGCGACCTGAGGCTGCTGCGTAGGCGTCGGAGACCTCGTTACAGGAGCCTCAGGGATCGGAGCGGTGGGCTCCGGATCATCGAACGTGAGCTGGACACCTCGCTCGTTGTCCGGCAATAGATCGAACTTGGGCGGCGCAGATGGAAGGAGCCAGACCATCAACACCCAGGCTACACCGAGCCCGATGGCGATCGCCCAGGAGCCAATCAGAACGCGCCCCTCCTCACCCATGACCTCCCAGCGGAGATCCCGGGTGAACGTGGCATCGTCTGGTGGACGCTTTCGCGGCGCCGGCGCTCCTACCTGTGCCATATCGTCAGTTTCCTGCCAGGGCTGCGGGTACTTCGGTCTTATTGACCTGCAGCGTCAAGGTGTTGAAGCCCGCTACTCGCGCAGTCTGGATCATCCGTGACATGAGCACGTACGGCATTTCCTTGTCTCCCTGAATCGCGAGCGGCGTCGTTACCGACTGTCCCTGCGGAATATTGTTCTCCAGGCGGATCGAGTCCGCCTTGCTCTTCAACACCGCATAGAGAGGAGGAATCACCAGCGGCTGGTCGGGCATATTCGACGCTTCAGACGCTGCCTGCCCCGTCCCCATGACCACCTGGTCGCCCAGCATGATCGTCGAACTACTTATACCCAGAGTCAGCTGGTCATGTGCCGCGGTTCCCACAATCGAGCTGGGAAGATTTACACCCGGGATCACCTGACTCAGCTCGCCGACTGTCTGAGAGACGATCGCGAAAAAAACAATCGAGACAAGCGTGTCGACCAGGGGCACCAGATTGAGCTCGGTCACGCGGAACTTGGCGAACTGCGCGGCGCGCCGGGCAGCGCGTGCTTCACGAGCGCGGCTCATCGCGCACGCTCACGGGCCCGCGAGCCTAACGCAATCCCGCTGTAGCCTACGACGCGTAGGCGCTCGAGCACGCGCACCACGTTGTCGTAACTCACCTCATCACTCGGGATGACCAGGACATCGTTATTCTGCGGGAAGTCAGCCCGCACCTGCCGCATGAGCGCCTCGAACCGCAGGAAAGTCGAATCCGATAGCCCGGCCATCGGCTGGTTGAGCCCCTCGGAATGCTCCACGCGCAGCCCATCCGGAGCAATGCGCACGGCGAGCAGCAGATTTAGCAGCCGCTCGGGCGATCGCGCCTGCGCCTCGGTCTGCGTCACCACCACAGGGGGAAGTGACAGGTCGAACGAGGTGAGTGCGGCAAGCGCGGCCCCGGAATATGTCGCCACGCTGAAGAACACGATGGATGTGAGAACGTCGACCAGTGGCACCAGGTTTAGTCCCCCGTGTGCCGTCATCGACGCCCGTTCACGGCGGCGAGCATTGGACCTATGAAATCGCGATGCCATCGCAGAAGTTGTCGACAGGCGCGTCAGCGAGCCGCGCGGCAAATCACCGCGCGGCTACGCGGGCGCTACCTGTGTCCCAGGCGAACGTCCGGCCGGTCTACCAGAGCGTTAATCAGTCGGACTGAAAACTCGTCGACCTGCTCAATGATGGTCTCGGCCTGACTCACGAGATACGAATGTGCCATGATTAGCGGTACCGCCGTGAGAAGGCCGAAGCCCGTAGCGTTGAGGGCGATGGCGATACCGGTAGCCAGTCCCGCCGACCTCGCCGCCGCCTCCACCTCCGAAACTGAGGCGAACGCCTCGCGAAGCCCGAAAATCGTTCCTACCAGACCGACAAGCGTCGCGACGTTCGCGAGCATCGGGAGATAGTGGAGCCGGCGAGTAAGACGCGGCAGCACTGCCAGCGCTGCGGCATCGGCCACGTTCTGAAGATCGGCCTCATCGCGCGTCCGGCTGCGGAGAATCAGCAGACCCATATCGGGCAAGACGGCCTTGTGTTGCGTGCACAGCCGTATCGCCTCTTCGATCTTGCCGGCGCGAACGAGTTGGATTACTCGATCGATGAACGCGCGGCCATTGATCTTGGAGCGGATGACGATCGTGTACAGCCGCTCGAGAAATATGGCCACGCCGGCTATGGCGATGGCAAGAATGAAATACATCACCGTCCCGCCAGACCTGAACCATTCGACTAAGGCGCCCATGTGCGCGCGACCTCCGAGTCAGTCATGCTGCGTGAATGCTGAGAATTCAGCGTAAGGGAGCAGGAGGCGTGCCCGGCGGTTTTGCCGTGGTGTCGATGCGCTGCCTCTGCTCTCGCTGCCGCTCGCGAATCTGCTGCTCCAGTAAGTCCAGCTGCCGCTTCCGTGCGGCTTCGATCGAATCGATTCTGGCCCGCCGCGATTCCAGATCTCGCCGCAGCAACTCGATCTCTTCGTTGGTCGTTGCCGCGGGAACATTGGTCCGAGGCGCGACGACCGGTGCGCCAGCTGTGCCCCGCGGCGGCATTGCCGGTACCAGCTGCGGTGCGCCGGCAACCGGAATGGCTTCGACGGCGGGCATCGTATCCGTCGTCGTTCCACCCAGAACTTCCCTTCTCTGGACGATCTGATAGGCCGGAAGAATCATCGGCCAGAACTGACGGTCGTAGAACGCAGGAACGAGAACTTGAGATGGAAACTCCGGTACCTCGCGCGGCCGAACGGTCACGATCTGCGGCGTGGGGACCTGCCCGCGAATCTCGATCGTCTGTTGCTGCGCATCAGCAGGACGCCCTGCAGCCGCCGAGGCAACCGCCATCATTGCAGCCAAAGTCGTTTTCCTCATGCACCACCTCCGGGCGGCGTCTCGGGCACGTTGCCGGCTGCTGCCTCACGAGCCCGATCCACCCAAGTATTGCTGAATCCCTCGCCCTGTGCCTTCTCGAGAAGCGAGCGCCACGTGCTGCGCGCCGCCTCGTAATTCTGTTCGGCCTGCTGCGCCGAGCCCTGCTGTGCTGCGGCTCGCTGCTCCTCGCTCAGCGAGCTCGGCAACTGCACGTTCTCCAGGAACCGGCCATACTCCCACTGCGCGAGTCCCACAAAGAACGTGGCCGCCGACAGCCACTCGGGCGATCCTGACTGAATTGCGCGGGTGAAGTGACCATTCATGGTCCGCAGCAAAGTCTGCTTGCGCGCCGATGCCCGTTGCACTCCCGCCGCCGTGAGCTGCTGCACCGACGGAATTACGAGCCGCACGCTCTGATACTGGTCGAACAACGCCCTTCCCTGGGCAAAAGCCTGCTGGCCCGCCCGCTCGGCGCAGTCGGCACGGAGCTCCGGAGCCGGGTTGCGGCAGAGCTGAGCCAGCTCCGTGCGTGCGGCTGTAGTGTCGCCGGACGCCCTCAACAGCTGCAGCCGCGCCTGACGAGCGGCTCCCGCCCGCGCATCGCGAGGGAACCGCTGCACGAACACGCCGTAAACGCGTGCCGCCTGGTCGGGCTGATTCGCTTCCTGATAGGCCTGTGCCGCGTTGTACAACGCGCCGGAGGCACGCTCATCCCGCGGAAACTGGGTGGCGAATGCCTCGTACGCCTGCCCCGCCTCTGCCTTACGATCGAGCGTGTCGAGCGTTACCGCCAGCCTCACCATGGCATCGGCCTTTGCCTCCCCGGCCGGAGCATCGCGGATTACTTCGCGTAATGCTTCGACCGCTTCTTCACGACGCCCCATCTCCGTCAGAAGCGTCGCCGCCAGCATCTGGTACTGTCCGCGATAACGATAGCTCGGGTACTGCTCGGCCATCCGGCGCGAGAGCTCGACCGCGCGCGACCGGGC
>JBGTNB010000250.1:0-2215 GCA_041743285.1 Gemmatimonadaceae bacterium | reverse complement strand
ACCATCCGCCGCACGAAACGGCGTCGCAGCAGCGCTCCGAGCCTAACGCCGCCGACCGCGCCGAGCGTACTCGAAGCGCAGTTGAGCGCCAGCTTGCTCCAACGCGCGCCTGCAAAGTCCGCTACCTGAACGGCCGGCGTTACCGCGCCAAGGGGCATCATCCACGGTTTCAAGTCGGGCGACTCGTCAAAAGGACGACCGAGCTTGAGCCCACCTCGCGCGGATATCACGTATTTGCCGGGCTCCTGCATCGTTGCCCCAAACACGACGATACACCCAAGAACACGGTCGCGGCCGACGATTGTGGCGGCTATCTCCTCGGGCAAACCGTTCTGACAGCACACGACTGGCGCCGCGTCAGCCAAGTGCGGCCGAGCTGCCTCGATCGCAGCGACAAGCGTCGTTGCTTTCGTCGCGGCGATACACAGATCGAATGGTGCGCCGGGCATGTCCGTCGCGAACGAGTCAGCAGGGGGGCGGGCAACCGGCACCGTCCACTCGCTGCCATTGAGCTCACGCATCCTGTATCCGCATCGCGATAAGGAGTCCGTGATCGCGGCGTTGCCTGTCACCGGCGTGACATCGTTTCCCGCCCGGGACATTCGGGCGGCGATCATCCCGCCCACCGCCCCGCAGCCGACGACGACAATTCTCGGTCTCTTGCTCACTGACCAGTACCCGCGGTTAGGGCGTCGCTCAGGAAGCATTGCGCAATCGGCTCCAGCAGCGCGGTTGCCCCAATCGGACTATAACGACGAGCGCGGCGCGCCCGGTCAAGCTGGCGAACATGAAAGCTATCACCTGCTGCCGGTATGAATGGAGACTCGCCTGGATTCACTCGTGCGTCCAGCCCCGACGTTTGCCATCGGTCGGCCGGGTAGTGCTGGTACCGTTCAACCCAAACCATGCTGCGAACTGTCCAAGCCGTTCGAGATCCGAGCGCGCGACGTCGTCAAGTCGTGCGGCCACCGAACACCGATTGCTCCAGGAGTAGGCCGTTCCCGCGACCTGGTCATGTTGCTGGCGGCGATGGCGGCAGCGTCATTCCCGCACTGCGAGCCGTGCGTGTGGACCCGGTTGTCGCGATTCAAGTCGAGTAATCCAGAGCACTACTCCGCGCGCAATGCGATGACCGGACCCACCCGGCTGGCCCTGCGCGCCGGGACGAAGCTCGCCTGCATGGCGACGCCGCCCAGAGCTACGACGGCGGTGCCGAAGGCCGATCCCTCATACACGGTCATCTCGTAGACCCACGACTCGAGGAGCCGCACGGACAGCAATGCGGCACCGAAACCTAACGTCAAATGCGCGCCAGTAAGTAGTTCCCGCCGAGCTGCCCGAGCGGTATGATAAGAACGTGACGAGCCAGTCGCAAACGGCGGGCGCCGAGTTCTATTCGGAGGGAAAACTCGCTCGCGGTTATGCGGAGAAAAGCGGTGCGCAGCGAGCTCAAGACGCGTCGCCGGGCGGTGCGAGGAAGGCGGCGATCAGGTCGGCGGTTTGGTGCCACTCACGCGTTTCGCGCGCGAGCTCTTTGCGACCTGCCGCGGTGAGTGCATAGAACTTGGCGCGCCGGTTGTTCTCCGATGCGCTCCACGTCCCCTTGATGAATCCGTGCTGTTCGAGCTTGACCAGTGCGGGATACAAGGTGCCGTAATTGAGGGCAATCCTCTGCTTGCTCGTCTCCTCGATTCGACGCGCAATGCCGTAGCCGTGCAATGGCCCCAGAACGTCGAGCGTTCGGAGAATCATGAGCGCGAGCGTTCCCTGCTTGATGTCCTGCTTGTCCAATTTCGGCGTCCTATTGGCTTCCAATACGAAACTATGTGAGTTCCTATTGGTTTGCCAGGGGTCTGTCGCGTCGCAGCCGAAGATCGATCCACTTCGCCACCGGCCCGACTATCGCAAGAGCCACGAATGCCGGGGCAACGTTGAACGCCAGCGGTAGAGGCATCGCCTGGTCCGACGCCAGCCGGATCAGCGCCTCGACCAGCGCGATGATGATTACGACCATGATCTGCCACCGACGGTGCCTCACGATGGTCCGTGGATCGGTGATCATGAAGAACACGAACAGCTGATACATCGGACCGGTGATCGGCGCTATCTCCGGCCAAAGAGGCTGCCCCATTGCCAGGCTTCGGAGACCGTTGAAGAGCAGAAACGCCGCCAAGTACGACAGAGTGATGTGCAACACCCGCACGCGCGCCACGAT
>JBGTNB010000249.1:0-2772 GCA_041743285.1 Gemmatimonadaceae bacterium | reverse complement strand
GAGCACGGTTGCGGAGATTGTCATGGAGGCTACGCGAACCCGGCGGCCGACGGATGGCTGGCCGGTATGCGCGTGCCGGATCAGGAATTCACGATTCCTCCATCAGGTGGCTTCAAGACGAGGGCGCGCAACCTCACGCCTGACAACACCACGGGCATAGGACGATTCAGCGAGCGCCAGATCTTCAACGCCATTCGCTACGGTCTGCGCCCGGGCGAAACTCCGGACGTCGAGATCACGTCATCGATCCCCGGACAGGGAAACTTTCCCTCTCACCCGAAGTACCTCGCGCCGCCAATGCCCTGGCCGGCGTTCCGGCACATGAAGGATCAGGACATCTGGGATATGGCCGCCTATCTCAAGCGCGGCGTGAAGCCGGTACGCAACCTCGTAAAGGACAGCGAAGGGCCGCCTGACTTCTGGGCTAGCGCCTACACCATCGAGAACATCGGCCCCTACCCGGCTCCGGCGTTTCCGGTCGCCAACGAAGTAGCGCAGCGTTAGGACGGTAGAACAATACATGGCCGAAGCCGGATCCGACTCCGGATTCCGGCTTCGGCCTGAGCGCGGCTTTCGCCCACACTTCAATCCTGCTTCAACACCCCCGCCGGGTCCACTCGCGTCGCGCGCAACGCCGGTGCGTAGCAGGCAATCAATGCAACTATCGACAGGGTCAAAGGAGCGACGACGAACGCCGTCGCGTCGGTCGAGCTGATGTTGAACAGCATCGCCTGCAGCATGGAGCTCAGCGCGAACGCTCCAAGCAATCCGATCACGATCCCGAGCCCCGCGGTAACCACCCCCTGTCGCAGAATCATGCGTAGCACGCTGGACGCCTGAGCGCCGAGCGCCATCCGGATGCCGATCTCCTTGCGGCGCTCGGCCACCGAGTAGGACATCACACCGTACGTCCCGATCGCGGCGAGGGCGAGCGCCACGGCGGCGAAAATGCCTAGCAGCAACGTGAGAAAGCGGGGACGAGCCAGCGAAGTGGACAACACGTCTTCCATGCTCGCGAGATTGGCGACCGGCAGCGACGCGTCGAGCGTGCGCACCTCGCCGCGAACCGCCGACGCCAGGGCCAACGGGTCACCGGCCGTCCGAACGACGACGTTCATCGACCGCGGCGCGAAACCGACAGCTCGTCCGACTTGCGGATAAAGGAAATAGACTTCGGTACCGGTTTCCTCATCTAGCCCGCCCTGTTTCACATCTCTGACCACTCCCACAATAGTCAACCACGGTATATCCGGGCCTGGCGGGCGAACGCGCTGACCGATGGGTTCCATGCCGGAGTAGAACGTCCGAACCAGCCGCTCGTTGACAAGCACGGTCGCGGCGCCTTCAGCTTCGTCGGCTCCGCTGAAGGAACGACCGGAGACCAGTGGTATCTCCATCGTTTCGAGAAAATCCTGCGTCACGAACTGGTAGTAGTCCACATTGTGCGCCGGCCCCTCGGGGGTCGCCGTCACTCCTTCGAAGCTGAAGTCATTGGCGTTCACGTCCCGTCGGGGGGGCAGCCCACTCATCGCCGAGGCGGCCGTAACACCGGGCAGAGCACGCAGGCTCGGCAGCAGGCGCTCGAAGAATGCATTCTGCGCAACGGGATTCTCGTAATTGGCGCCTGGCAGGAAGATCTGAAAGGTCAGCAGCCGTTCCGCCCGGAATCCTGGATCGACGCGCAGCAACTCGGCAAAGCTGCGCAGCAGGAGCGCCGATCCGACGACGAGTATCACCGCCAGTGCTACCTCGCCGACTACCAGCAGCCGGCGCACACGGAGCCTAACACCGGCCGCCGTCGTTCGGCCAGCGCTGTCCCGCAGCGCCGTTGCCATCGCCCGCCGCGTCAGGTTGAGCGCCGGTGCAAGTCCAAAGAGCAGCCCGGTGACCAGCGTCAGGATGAACGTGAACAGCACCACGCTCGGATCGAGTCCAATCCCTTCGGCCCGGGGAATGCCATCGGGGTTGGTGGCGATCAACAAACGCACGCCCAGGTATCCGAGCGCGAGCCCAATGGCGCCTCCGATCATAGCCAGTACCACGCCTTCCGTAAGGAATTGACGTAGCAGGCGCCCTCGTCCGGCGCCGATCGCCGCGCGCACTGCCACCTCGCGCTGGCGCGTCTCCGCCCGGGCCAGCAGCAGGTTCGCCACGTTGGCGCAGGCGATGAGCAGCACGAACGCTACTGCTCCCAGCAGCAGCATGAGTGCCGGCCGGATGCCGCCGATCATCTCTTCCTGCAGATCGGTGAGAAAGATGGGATGGTTGTCGGGAGTCGGAACGTGAGAGTCCGGATTGAGGCCCGACCATTGCGAAACCAGCATGCGCATCTCCGCCTCCGCCTGCTCGAACGAAACACCGGGAGCGCGCCTGGCGACTACGTTCAGAAAGTGCGACCCGCGATTCTGCCGGTTCGCGCGGTCGATCGCGACGGGGATCCACACTTCGACTCCCGCATCCGCCACATCGAACCCGGGCGGCATCACGCCGGTCACGCGTGAGGCATTGCCATTCACCTGAATGCTCTGACCGACTATCTGAGGATCGCCGGCAAACGCGCGCTGCCAGAGTTCGTGCGAGAGTGCCACGACGTTTTCGCCGTTGGGTACATCCTCCTCGGCGTTGAACGGGCGGCCGAGCATTGCGGCAACGCCTAACGTGGTGAACAATTCGTGCGTGGCCACCGCCGACGTGACGCGCATGGGCGTCGCCGTTCCGCCGATGCTCACCTGCCCGGTGCGATAGCCGCCAAACGAGGAAAGTGCCCTGCTG
>JBGTNB010000248.1:0-4032 GCA_041743285.1 Gemmatimonadaceae bacterium | reverse complement strand
GCTGGCGGCAGGTGGACCTCAGGTTGTTGCCACTCTAAGCAGCGGAATCAGCCGGTTGGCGGCACCCAATCCGACTCTCGTCAGGGAAAGCTCTTGCGGGCAAGCTCCACGTGACCCACCATAGCACGTGGCGGCTCTTCTAGTCACCGACGGCTGTCGTCCGTCGCAGGCAGTGCACAGCTTGAGCACCCTGCCTTGCATGGGCTGGCATCTAACCATTCGTTACAGTTGACGGGCGGTCTTCGGACGCTCGCTTCGCTCGCACTTATCTGATCCGCCCACAACTGAACTCAAGCGTTAGGCCGATACATACTTCACCCGCCACCAGAATACTCCCATGCTCCGAATTGCCACGTGGAATCTCAATCACCGAGTCGGGAAGACGCGCTTCAAACCCGAGGCGGCCAATGCCACGTCTACCCTTCCTTGCGATCTGGTTATACTGACGGAGTACTACCCACGGGCAGCTCACGACGATTTCGTGGGCACACTCGGGGCGGGAGGTTTCACGTACCACCTCATTTCCCGTGAGCCCAGCGAGGTAGCAAACCGAGTTCTCATCGCCTCGCGCGTGCCGATCGAGAAGGTAGATCTATCTCTGCCCACCTTTGATGAACAGTTCCCCGCCAACGTATTGGCTGTGCGAGTCGGAGAGCTAACGATCATCGGGATCCGAGTACCGTGGTACGAGAAGGAGAAACTGCCTCGGGTCCAGCTCGCCTGGGATTGGCTTCTGTCGGTTGCTGCCGAGTTCCTTGATACTCCAACGTTGATCGCGGGCGACTTGAACGCGGCTCAAGCAAGCGGCCAATCGCGCGGCGGCGTTCACTTTCGAGAGCTCCTATCATCCGGGTGGACCCGCATCCAGCCTGCCGGCGCCGGGAGCTGCTACGGAAAGAGCGCGGTAACCGAGATCGACCACATCCTTGGCAGTCGGATGGTGACGCTCGATGACGCTAAATACGTGCTCCGAAACGGGGACTATCAACTAGCAGGTGCTCCTGGCGCACTGTCGGATCACGCGGCAGTTATCGCGCGCGTAGAAGTGAAAAGCATCGGCCCGACGATGTCTACTGCAAGCAACTTGACCAACATGCAGGTCACGCGCTCAACGGCCTAACCTTTTCGCTGAACCTGACGGGACGGCCGGCCGCCCTACCCCGGCCAGAGCGACGCCCTGGCCGCCCCGCAGGTTAGCTCTAGCGTTAGGTAGACACGTAGCCTCGCCCATGACGACGGATCACAAGATCGCCTACTCCCTCGGTGCACTCTTCGTGGTGCTCTGCGCCGTGCAACTGCCTCCGGCCGCGGCGCTGCAGCTCAGCGCGCGCGGGTTGGCCGCCATGGCCGCCGCCGGATTCGTCGCCGGCGTCCTCGGCGACCGCGCGACGCCGGCCTTTAGCATCCTCGTCGTGTCTCTGTCGGCGTTCGCCCTCCTGGTGATGCCCGAGTTTCCGGCAATGGGTGGGACGCACCGCGCCGCCGTACCCCTTGGCTTCCTCGGTACCGTTGCCACTACCTTGATATGGGTGACGCACCGCTGGCCCGCGCTTCCTCTGGATCGAGGCCGCACGGGCTCGTTCGGGTCGACGCTCTGGATCGCCCTGGCGTTCGCCGTAATTCTCAGTCTGATCGCCTCGGTGCCCCTCGCGATTATTTGGCTTGGCGGCGAGGGCCGACCTGAGCATGCGTTGATCTACGCCGCATACTTCGTCGGCGCGCTGGCGGCGGCGGTGCTATACCGCCTGGTGCGTCGGCTCCAGTATCTCGAAAGCGGGCGCTATCTCATCGGTGGTCTCTGCGGCTTCTGCCTCTATGCGGCGGTGGCTCCCGTGGTCGCAATTCTCGATAACGAACCGCTCGTCTGGACGCAGATCGTGACCGTAGGCATCGTTGCCGGGATGTTCGTTGGGCCTCCGGTGGCGTTCGGGCTGCTCGATGCCGACTAGCGACAGCGCTCCGCTACCTAACGATTCACTGGAGCTGACAGGGCGGCCGACGGTCGTACTCCGGCCAGAGCTGCGCCCTGGCCGCCCTGCAGCTCAGTTCAGGCGTTAGGCCGACAATAGCTCTTTGCCGATCATCCACATGCACGCAGACCGGAAAGCTCTCCTCGAGCGCATTGCCTCTCTTGAGGACGCCCTGGCCAAAGGGCGTGAATACTTGGACTCAGGCGCGCACGCTCATTGGCAGGGGTTTAGACCCTTGTTCAGCGACAAGCGAAAGGATGGCAAATCCCTGCCACCGCATAAGGACTGGGTGAGGAACGTTTTCATCCCGCGCTATGAGAAAGCGCTGGTGAAAGCCGAGCGGCGATTAGATAGCATGGAGCGGAGTCCAAGGCGCAGATAGCGGCGGATTGAGCGCTATCTCGCCACGCGGCATGGGTCACGCGCCCATGCGATCGTATGTCCTTGTGGTCAGCAACGTTCGCCGCTCGTTGGCCAGATGATGGTTTCGGAGCCGCTAAGCGGCATTTGCGTCCTCGTGGTGGCCACTCATCATTCGGCACCTCCATTAAAGTATGAAGGTTAAGAGTCCGCTCGCCAACGCGATGCCAGCGTCACGCGCCTTTCACCGGCGGCCTAACGGTTCACTGGAGCCGACGGGGCGGCCAGCGGTCGTACTGCGGCCAGAGCTACGCCCTGGCCGCCCCGCGGCTCAGTTCAGGCGTTAGGCGTGCACACACACTCACCATGCCGCCTCTACCCCTTCTTCAACACTGGCTTACGCTGGCAATACCGCTGGCGGCGGCATTACTCGCCTGCGGGGCTCCCCAGACTGAACTTGCCTGGAGTCCGCCTCCGGCTCGCACGGTTCGCTCCGAGACCAATTGTGGTCCCAATGTCGAGCTCGACTCTGCCATGCTCGCCACCGGACCGGTCTATCGCGCGTGCCAGGTAGACCGCGAGGCAGAGGCGCTACCTCGCGCGCCTGAGACCTTTCCGATGACCTTCCGCGGAAAATGTAGAAGCGGTGGTGCTCGCCTCGCATTTGTCGTCGATACGAGCGGACGCATACTACCTCGCACGGCTCGCACAATGAATGCGACGCATCCCGACTGCGCGCGTGCTGCCGTCGCTGTCCTGCCGCGCTATCGTTTCAGTCCTGCCATACTCGGAGATCGCGCTGTGCAGGCATTGGTGGATTTGGTCTTCCGATTCGACACGCAGGGGGATTAGCCTCTATAGAGCTGTCGTCAGTCGCTTAATGCCTTATGGCTTCTCGTTTGAACGATAGGACGGCTGCTTGAGAGCCGCTAAACTCCTGAAGCATGGACCTCAGCCCAACGGCGTTGACGCCTAACCTTTCGCTGAAGTTGACGGGGCGGCCAGCCGGCCTACACCAGCCGGAACCCTGCCCTGGCCGCCCCGCAACTTAGCTCTAGCGTTAGGCCGACACTGCACCCCGAGGAACGCATGCACTATTTCCTACTCGTTGGCGGCAGCGTGTTTCTCCTTGCGAGTTCTCTTCCAGTCAGGGAGCGCCCTTCCGCGTGCAGCTGCCGTGAGCTCGGCACCGCACGCGAGCGGCTCGAACGACTAGACGCCGTTTTCCTCGGAACCGCCATTCGCGCCTGGCGCTTACCTGATTCACTCGCACGAGACTCCGCCCCCGGATGGCTGGGTACCTCGGTCCCCGCACATACTCAAGTACGCCTTGCAGTGGACACCTCCTGGAAGGGTGCGGACACCCCCGAAGTGGTGGTTTACACCTATCCCTACGGTGAGTCGTGCGGTGTGGAGTTCGTCGTGGGGCACCGCTATCTCGTCTTCGCCCAACGCGCCGAGAACAATACGCTTGTGACGAGCTATTGCTTTGGTACCACGCTGGATTGGAAGGCCACGACAGATATTCGCGACCTCGGCACCGGCCGCGTCCCGAGTCCCTGAAGCGCTGCGGACACCCAGAGATGATTTGCGGTCTGGTCCCCCGCGGCCTAACATTTCACTGGAGCTGACAGGGCGACCCACGGGCGTACTCCGGTCTGGGTCCTGCCCTGGTCGCCCCGCAGCTCAGTTCCTGCGTTAG
>JBGTNB010000247.1:0-5491 GCA_041743285.1 Gemmatimonadaceae bacterium | reverse complement strand
CTGCTGCCACTTTCGGCATGCTCATGGTCGTCCTCGAAATGGGCACGGAACTCGGCGCTGTCGAACCGCACAACGCGGTTACGGCCCAGAGCCTTCGCCACGTACAACGCATCATCCGCAGACCGCACGAGATGCTCGCGGTGCTCGATGGCAGGGTGTGGCCACCCCGCTACGCCGCAGCTCACCGTCCGTCGAAGCGTTGCCCCATCGATGCGGAACAAGTGCTGTTCCACTTCCAGACGCGCGCGTTCCGCGAACGTCACGGCGGAATCGAGCACCGTCCCTGGGAGGATGACCATGAACTCCTCCCCTCCGTAACGCCCTACCCGATCTACCTCGCGTGCCACGCCGAGTATCAGCGCGGCGAATTGCTTGAGCACCGCGTCACCCGCCTGGTGACCGTAGCTGTCGTTGACCGCCTTGAAATGGTCCAGGTCCATCATCACACAGCTCAGCGGCTCGTGAAGCCGTAGCGAGTGCTCGAACATCTCCCGAAGGCGATCCTCGATGTGCCCGCGGTTGTACAGCCCGGTCAATGCATCGGTCGTAGCGAGCCGCGTCAGCTGAGTATTCGCCGTCTCGAGCGCGTCCTGAAGGCGCTTGATCCGCAGCATGGAATTCACCCGCGCCTCGAGCTCGGGGAAATTGATCGGCTTGGTGATGTAGTCGTCCGCCCCCGCGGTGAGCCCCTCCACCTTGTGCTCGACGTCGTCGAGCGCGGTTTGGACGATGATCGGAATGAAGGGGAGGGTGGGGTCGGCCTTGATCCGGCGCGCGACTTCGAAACCATCCATTTTCGGCATCATCAGGTCGAGGAGCATCAGGTCGGGCGCGCACTCCGCTACCCGCTCCAGTGCCTCCTCGCCATCGCTCGCCGACACGCAGATATAGCCGCGTGATTCCAGACGCGCGCGAAGCAGCTCGACGTTGTCTTCGTGATCGTCTACGATCAGAATGCGCGCCGCGCGGGCTGGCTCACCCGTCATGCCCCCGCCCGATGAAGCGTGAAACCTCGCTCACCACCTGCTTCGGCTCACAGGGCTTGGCCAGGTAGCTGTCGCACCCCACTTCCATAGCCTTGTCCCGGTCGGACGCCAGCGCGTGAGCTGTCAACGCAATTATGGGTATGTCCCGAGTCGCCGGATCGCGCTTCAGCACCTGCGTCGCCTCCCACCCATCAATGATCGGGATGGAAATGTCCATCAGGATCAGATCTGGCTGTTCCTCGCGCGCCTTGGCAATTCCTTCCTCACCGTTCAGCGCCTCCGATACCGTGTAGCCGAAGTGCTGAAGAATTGTCGAATAAACGATCCGATTGTCCTCGTTGTCCTCGACAAGAAGGACTGTCTTACCATTCTTGCTCATTCAAGAACCTTGGTGGGCGGCAGAGACTTGCGGGTGGTTGAAAACCGGAGGAGCGAATCTTGAAGGTTGGCAGCGAATCGGTCGCAAAGGGTCATACGAAGGCACTATCTTTTTCGACGGCCACAGGTGGCACGCCGCTGACATTTTCTGCATGTATCGTGCGGCGTCGCAATTTTCCTACCAGCAGCGTGGAGGCGTGACATGCCCAATAATCGGGATTTGGATGAAGTCGAGGTGGATGGCGGGGCTGCCGGTCGATCGGATGAGGACTTTGACGATGTTTCCGACGACGAAGAATGGGAAGCGGACGAGGAAATGGAAGACGAGGAGGCCGACGAGTGGTTCTCTGGTGATGCATGGCGCCAGACAGGCGCGGCCACGGCTGGTCTCGTGTTCGGGCTGGCGCTCGGAGCCGGTCTCGCCTTGCTGTTCGCGCCCAGGTCGGGCGACGAGATGCGCGAATTGATCGGAGAGCGTACCCGCTTGCTGCGTGGACGGGCCGTAGATCACCTCGACGACCTGCGCGAGGATCTTGGGTACTCGGCGCGGCGTGGCCGGCGTCGGGTTCGCCGGGGGATGATCCGAGGCATTGCACGAGGGCGTTGGGCGGCGGAGGACCTCCTGAGTCGCGCCGGATGGTGATGCTGGGCGACCGGCGAGGCTGCAGCAGGTAGCGCGGGATCGTCCGGGCGTGATGCCTGGTGAATGGCGAGCGATGAATCCCGCTCTACCGGCGCCCTGCCTGACGAGCCGCTAGCCGATTTCTTCGAGCAGCGCCCTGGCCTCCCGCTTGTAATGAGGGTCGTTGAAGTCGCTCGCGGCACCGTTGACCACCAGCTTCAACTGCTCGCGTGCCTTCTCGTCCTCATCGAGATCGAGATATATCTCGGCCAAACCGAGGTGGTGCACCAGACGCTGAGGATCCACGGCGACCGCTCGTTCCAGATACCGCCGGGCATCTTCCCAACTTGCTTCGTCGAATACCTTCCCGCCGAGAAGGTTCTTGGCAAAGAAACGGGTGAGGCCGCTCAGCCGCATCACTTCCGCGTTCCATCTCCCCAGTACGTGAAGGCCGCCGGGATGATCGGGATTCAGTTCGAGCGAGCGTAACGCGCTCGCCCGAACCTGGGTTGCATAACGCACACGATCGCGCGCGCCCTTGGTCAGCGCAACACGTCCGAGTGCCCGCGCCATGGCGAAGTGCCCCTCGGCGTCATCCGCGTTCACCGCAACCGCCCTGCGGGCATGGCGCTCGGCCTGCTCGAACAGCGCCTGCTTTCGTGCGGCATCGGGCTCGTATTCGGCAAGATCCACCGCCGAACGCGAGCCCTTCCAAAGCGCCTCGTAATGCGTGCTGTCGGTGGCGACGGCCGATTCGTATTGCGCCAGCGCGGCGGCGACCTGTTGCGCTTCGTACGCCCGGTCGCCGGCACTGACCAAGGGGCCGGCGCCTTGCTGCGCCGCGGCGGCCATTGGGGTAGAGCCCAGCAGGGCGAGTGCAAGGTAGCGGAACCTCATGCGATCTCCGACATTAGGGCCTCACAGCCCCACCGTGGCTTTGGCGGCAGTGGGTGCGTTCGAACTCCGATTTCAAGATACCCCTCTGCGACCCGAATGCTCGCCTACCGCCTGATCGAGCGGAAGCGTGACGGCGGCCGGCTCGAAGCCGGCGAGTGGCGCGCGCTCATGCGTGCCTACGTCGCGGGCCACGTTCCGGATTATCAGATGGCGGCATTGCTGATGGCGGTTTTCTGGCGCGGCCTCGATCGTGGGGAAACTGTCGCGCTCACGGAAGCAATGCTGATGAGCGGTGCCCGCTTGACGGCGATCCCCGAGGGCGCTCCCCGGGTGGACAAGCATTCCACCGGTGGAGTGGGTGACAAGGTTTCGCTGGTCCTGGCGCCTCTGGTGGCGGCCTGCGGCGCACATGTGCCCATGATGTCGGGCCGCGGTCTGGGGCACACCGGCGGCACTCTAGACAAACTCGAGGCTATTCCGGGCTTTCGGACGGCGCTAACGATCAGTGAAGCGGGAGCGCAACTCGAGCGGATCGGCTGTGTGCTAATGGGCCAGACGGACGAAATTGCCCCGGCCGACCGCCGGATCTACGCCCTGCGTGAGGCAACGGCAACCATAGAAAGCATTCCCCTGATTGCGGCGAGCATAATGAGCAAGAAGCTCGCCGAGGGACTCGATGCATTGGTGCTGGATGTAAAGCGAGGATCGGGCGCGTTCTTATCCGAACTGGACAGCGTACTAGAGCTCGCGCGGGTAATGATCGATCTTGGCGCCGTGCACGATACGGAGGTCACGGCGCTGGTCACGGCGATGGACCGGCCGTTAGGTCGCGCCTGCGGAAACGCCCTCGAGACCGAAGAGGCCATTCATGCCTTGCGAGGCGATGGCCCGCCTGACTTGATGGCGCTGACCTATGCGCTCGGAGCGGAAATGCTGCTCGCCGCGCGGGTGGCGATGAGCGAGGATGAGGCGCGCCGGAGAATGGAGATTGCCATCGCCACCGGCTCGGCGGCAGCAAAGTTCGCCGAGATCATCGAGGCTCAGGGCGGCAATCCCGCGGTGGTCGATGATCCTTCCGTACTTCCGCAAGCAGCAGAGTGCGAGCTGTTCACCGCTTCGCACCGGGGCTTCGTGGCCGCCGTCCATCCTCGGATCGTCGGCCGCGGAGTGGTCGCGCTAGGCGGCGGGCGTACCAGTGTCGATGATTCAATCGACCTTTCGGTCGGCTTCGTCATCACTGCCAAGCCCGGGGATTGGGTCGAAACGGGCGAGCCGCTGGCGACCGTGTTTGCCAGAGATCCAACCGGTGTTGCCGCCGGACGGGTGGCGCTAGCTCAGGCAATCCACATTGCCGAAGAGGCCGATCTGCCACTGCCCCTCATCTCTCACCGCATCACGTCCGAGGGAGTGGAGCGCTACGCTCGCTCGTAAGGGGCCAACTCCAGCTCCGGGAAGCTCAGATGTCGAGATTGCGCACGAATCGCGCTTTCTCTTCGATGAAGATGCGCCGTGGCTCCACTTCGTCGCCCATCAACCGCTGGAAGACGAGCTCGGCCTCCAGCGCATCCTCCATGTCCACCTTGAGAAGTGTCCTCGTCTCCGGCTTCATCGTCGTCTCCCAGAGTTGCTCGGGATTCATTTCGCCTAACCCCTTGTAACGCTGGAGCGTCATCGAGCCGCGGCCGTCGCCGTTGCCGAGGCGGTTCATGATCACCTCGCGCTCGGCGTCGTCGTAGGCATAGTGCTCCTCCTTGCCCTTGGCGATCCGAAACAGCGGAGGCTGCGCGATGTACAGATACCCGGCATCGATCAATTCGCGCATCTGCCGGAAAAAGAACGTGAGCAGCAACGTCCGAATGTGAGCGCCGTCCACGTCAGCATCGGTCATGATGATGATCTTGTGGTAGCGCGCCTGCTCGATCTGGAACTCTTCCTTGATGCCTGCACCAATCGCGGTGATGATCGTCCGGATTTCCTCGTTGGAAAGCACCTTGTCGATGCGCGCCTTTTCCACGTTGATGATCTTGCCGCGCAGGGGGAGAATGGCCTGAAACATCCGGTCGCGCCCCTGCTTCGCCGATCCACCCGCCGAGTCGCCCTCCACCAGGTACAACTCGCACATGTGCGGATCGGATAGGGAACAGTCGGCCAGCTTGCCGGGAAGGTTACCCACGTCGAGCGCGCTCTTCTTCCGCGTTAGATCGCGTGCCTTACGCGCGGCCTCGCGCGCCCGTGCCGCCGAGACGGCCTTCTCCACCACGATGTTGGCCCACCGCGGGTGCTCTTCCATGTACTGCGAGAGCAGCTCCTGCACGACGCTGCGCACTATGCCTTCGACTTCGGAGTTGCCCAGCTTGGTCTTCGTCTGCCCCTCGAACTGCGGCTCGCGCACCTTGATCGACAACACGGCGACCAACCCCTCGCGCGCATCATCCCCGGTGAGCTTGAAGTCCACCTTCTTCAGGAAGTTGCCCTTCTCCGCGTAGTTCTTGATGACGTTCGTCATTGCCGTCTTGAAGCCGGTAAGGTGCGTGCCGCCTTCAATGGTGTTGATGTTGTTGACGAACGAAAACACGTTCTCGTTATAGCCATCGTTGTACTGCAGCGC
>JBGTNB010000246.1:0-4109 GCA_041743285.1 Gemmatimonadaceae bacterium | reverse complement strand
ATGATGCCGTCGGCGTCGGTCGTATTGATGACGGAAAGGTCGGCGTCGAAGATGGTGTCGACGAAGATGATTAGAACGGGCTGATCGACGTACTCACGGGCAAGCGCGACCGCCGTCGCCGTTCCGTTCTGTTCCACCTGCTCGATGAACACCGAATCGAAGGGAAACGAGCGCGCGTAGGTCTCGACCTTATCCTTGAGATGGCCGGTGATGTAGATGATCTGCTCGACGTTCCCGAGCTTCTCCAGATCCTCCAGGATGTACGCCATGACCGGTTTGCCGGCCACCTTTAGCATCGGCTTGGGCGTCACGTGCGTGTGCGGCCTGAGCCGGGTTCCCTTGCCGGCCAAAGGAATGATCACTTTCATGGTGCGCTGGTCCCCTCCCGTCCGTATCGATCAGTGAGCCTAACAACATCATCCAGGTGCGGCGTCGATGCCTCGAGCACGTCGCAGTCGGTAACCGCTTCCATCTGGTGGATCATTCCCGGCTCGTTGCGGAATGCCTCACCCACGCGAAGAGGCACCTCACGCAGAGCCCCATTCTCCTGCACGCGGTAGACCATCTCGCCACGAAGCAGATAGATCGTCTCGTCCTTCCGCTCGTGATACTGCACGGACAGTGCGTGGCCCGCCTTGATGTGAAGCAGCTTGCCCACATAGCGGTCGGTTTGCGCCCAGATCACTTCGTGTCCCCATGGTTTGGACACGATTCGTACCTCCGAATGGCCGCTCACGCCACCTCCTGCACAGGACGGATTCTCATCGAGGACGGCGCGGTCACGCACGCCTTCACGCACGCGCCGCATCCCGTGCAGCTTTCGCCTACGACCGGCCTCCCGCGCGCATCCAGCGTCAACGCTAATTCGCCCACCGGGCACACCCGCGCGCACACCCCACAAGAGACGTCGCGAAAGGTGATGCATCGCTCGGCGTCGATATCCAGCAACGCCAGTTGCAAACCCTGCCAGCCCGACTCCGGTAGCTCGAGCGCGTCGGTGGGGCAGGCGGCCGCACACGGTACATCGGCGCACATGATGCACGCCGTAATCTCCGGGTGAAGCACAGGTGTGCCGGCCGCCAACCCTGCGTCAGGCGGCAGGAAGGTGATCGCTCCTACCGGGCACGCCGGCCCGCACTGCCCACATCGCGAGCAGGCGGCGACGAGGCCGGCCTCGGGCAGTGCCCCCGGTGGCCGCACGTGCGGTATGGGAGACAGCCGATGCCCCACGATGCTGGCGGCGCGCTCCACGGCGCGTACGAATCCGCGTGCGAAGAACGCGCGCCGGTCAGTAGCATCTGACATACCTCGAATATAGCGCGAGGCGGCGATTCTTCGGGGCTTCCGTGGCTTCGGACAGGGCACGGATTCTGCCCTTCCCCTCCGCATGATCCTGGCTCCGCGCTACCTGCCACGACTGACCGCGCTCGTGCACCTCTTCACGCGGCACGGCCTGCGTGACCTCGCCCGGCAGCAGGGGCTTCACGCGCTGGCTCCCGAGGCTTTCGAGAATTCGGATGTCGAGGTCGACTACCGCCAGCGGGCGGCCGCACTGCGCGCGGAGCTCATCAAGCTCGGCCCCGCGTACGTCAAGCTCGGACAGTTGCTATCCACCAGACCAGACCTGCTGCCCGAGCCGTACATCGATGAGCTCTCGGAGCTGCAGGACGATGTAGAGCCTCTGCCGTTCGAGGACATTCGTCAGGTGATCGAGGAGCAGCTGGGAGCCCGCCTATCGAAGCTGTTCGAATCGATCGACGAGGCGCCGCTCGGGTCGGCCAGCCTCGGCCAAGTGCACGCCGCGACCCTCCGCGACGGACGCCGCGTCGTAATCAAGGTGCAGCGTCCCGGAATCCGCGAATCGCTTGCCGATGACATGGACTTCTTTCGCGAGGCGGCACGATTTCTCGAAGCCCACACATCCGCCGGGCAGCGGCTCGATCTCGTCGGCGTGGTCCAACAGCTCGAACAGGCACTGACCGAAGAGCTCGATTACCGGGTGGAGGCGCGCAACGGTCAGGCGTTGAGACACACGCTCGCCGAGTTCACGCACCTGATCGTGCCACGGGTGGTTGAGGGATATAGCACCGCGAGCGTGCTGACTACGGAGCAGGTCCACGGTTTCAAGATCGACGATCTGCCGGATGTCACCCGCCTCGACCACGACTTGACGCCGCTCGCCGAGGAATTGGCTCGTGCCTATCTCAAGCAGATCGCCATCACCGGCCACTTTCACGCCGATCCGCATCCCGGCAACATATTCGTCGTTATGCCCGGGTCAGCGAGCCCGCGTACTCCCGCCGAGCATGCGGCAAGGGATCGGCGCGACGGCAGGCGCCGGGAAGCGACGGCGCTCGGACGCATCGAGGGAGACGCGCGTGCCAGCGCGCCAAGGCCGGCCGAACCTGACGAGCCTAAGCTGGCGCTGATCGACTTCGGGATGACCGCTCGTCTGTCGGATACGTTGCGAGAACAGGTAATACAGCTGCTGCTCGACATGTCGGAGAATCGCGGAAGCGCCGTCGCCGAGACGCTGATGGACATGGGAAACCCCGGGACGAAATTCGACCGGCCGGCTTTCGAGCGTGAGATCGCATCTCTGCTCGCCCGCAACTACGACCAGGCGATTGGCGATGTGCAGGCGGGGCGGTTGCTCTTCGAGATACTCGGAGCCGCCTTCGACCAAGGGCTCAAGATGCCCGGTGAGCTGACGCTGCTGGCCAAGACGCTGTTCAATCTCGACGGTGTTACGCGGGCGCTCGACCCAGAGTTCATACCGGCAACAGCGATCCAATCGTACCTGGGCGAGATCGCTACGCAACGCGCGCGATCAGAGCTCGCGCCTGCACGACTGTTTCAGCTGGCATCGCAGACCACCGCCCTAATGAGCGCCTTGCCGCACCGGCTCGATCGGATCACTCAGCGGATGGCCGACAACGAGTTCTCGCTGCGGATCGATACTCCTGAGATGCCGGTGCTGCTGCGCAGTCTGCAGAAGATCGCCAACCGGATACTCGCCGGTCTGGTGCTGTGTGGGCTCCTGATCGCCAGCGCGATGCTGATGCCCTACCAGCAGGGACTTGGACTGACGGGATTCATCGTTGCCGCCGGCTTCGGCCTCTACCTGGTGGTGACGATCCTACTCAAAGACCGGCACGAGTAGCGGCGCGTATCGCCTTACGCCAGTTGCGCTCGCAGTGACGAAAGGCGGCGCCTGACCGAGCCGTCCATCACCATATCACCTACCCGCACCACGATTCCGCCAAGGATTTCCGGCTTCACCACGTAATGTGGGACAACCGTCTTGCCAAGCGCTTTGGAGATCCCATCGGAAATCGTCGCCTGAGTCGCTCCGTCCGGCTCGCGGGCAACGGTCACCTGCGCGTGTACGCGATTCTCGAGCTCATCGACGATATCACCGTACGCCAGCGCGATCTGCGGAATCAGTGCCTGACGGCGGTGAGAGACTACCGCCTGGAGAAAGCGTACGAACAGCCGGGGCAGCCGGTCCTGGAATGCTCGAGCCAGCACCATGTTCTTGCGTTCGGCCGAGATACGGGGGGACTGAAGGAACAACGTAAGCTGTTCGTCTCGCTGAAGGGCCGTCGACACGTCACTGATCATTGCGCCCCATCCGGATAGATCTCCCGCCTTGCGCGCGAGCGACACCAGCGTCTCCGCGTAGTTACGGGCAATGGTGGGTTCACGCATCAGCGTACCTTCTGCCGGGCCGTGCCGACGGAGGCCAGAAACTCCTCCACCAGCTTGCGGTTGGCGGCGTCGTCGAAGTTTCTCTCGATGACTTTGCTCGCACCGAGAATGGCAAGGTCGACCGCCTCACGCCGCAGCTCGGCGATCGCGCGATCCTTCTCGCTGGCGATGTCGCGCCGAACACGCTCCATCATCTCCTGTTGCTCCCGGCGAGCCGCTTCGACGATCTCGGTGCGCACGCGGTCGCCGGCCTCGCGTCCCTCGACGATGAAGCGCTGCGCCTCGGCGCGCGCGGCTTCCAGCGCGGCGCGGTGCTCGGCCAGCACACGGGCGGCTTCTTCACGATCGCGCTTGGCGTCGTCGATCGCCTTCTGCAGCGCCGCCTCACGCGCCACGAC
>JBGTNB010000245.1:0-2593 GCA_041743285.1 Gemmatimonadaceae bacterium | reverse complement strand
CATCGAGTGAGGCTCGGCAAAGTCTATCGAGCCGTCGGCGCGGAGCCGGTTGTCGGAGAGGAGCAGCACATTTTCCGGGAGGTGCTGCAGTGGATCGTCCGGAGCGCGGACGATCAGCACGCCGTACAGCCCTTTTGCTACCTGATATCCTGTAGTGTGATGAGGGTGCGGGTGGTACCAGTAGGTGCCGGCCGAGCCGGGCATCAGCGTGAAGACGTAATCGTGTGTACCGCCAGGCGCGACAGGATGGAAAGGGCTTCCGTCGGCTTCGAAAGGCAGGTGAATTCCGTGCCAGTGAATGGTCGATGGTACCGGGAGCTCGTTTTTGAAGCGCACCGTTACGCGATCGCCCTCACGCACCTCGAGTGTGGGACCAGGCACCTGCCCGTTGTACGCGTAAACGTCGGAAGTAAAGTCGGGGATCAGGGAGAGCTTCGCGGGAGCGGCGGTCAGCGTGAACTCGACCGTTCTTCCAGCTTCAGCTCGAAATTGGGGCCTACTGACTGGAGCGGCCGCTACGACGAAGGCGAAGGTGGGGATCCACATTCGTCTCGTTCGGTAGAGGGCGGCGCTCGACAACACCGTGCGGTGCATTGTACGCCTGAGGCTGTTTGGAGAACTACGGGTTGGGCGCGCCTACGATAGGAGATACCGGGCGTTATGTCCAGAGGGCCATCACTTCAGCGAGTAAGTCCGGGAGCCCCCGATACACCTGTTTACGTCACGCGTCCTGTCGGGGACTCCATGGCAGCAGCGGCCGCATGAAGTCTTCGGTTGGCGGGAACTTCGGGTTATGTCCGTCGCTCCACCGTACGCTCATCAATCCGGTGCGCCGTCCCGTATCCGGCTTGCCCTCGAACGCAGCCGCGGAGTAGTAGAAACCGCCCAGACCGATCGAGTGCGCAAGCACGCGCTTGGGAGCGAACATCTCGGCGCTGGTTACGACGCGTAGCTCGCCGCAGGCCGGGTCGGGGTCGTCATGGTTGATCGTCGGTGGTACGACCCCGCGTCGAATCGTCAGGCAGGCGGCAATCGCCTGCAACGCCGAGGACCCCGCACCATGCTGTCCGAGCATCGATTTCTGCGACTGGATCCGTACCTGCGGAAGCGCGCTGCCCAGCAGTTCAAGCAACGCCATCCCTTCCAGCCGGTCGTACAACACCGACGATGACCCGTTGGCGTTCACCAGATCGACCTCTTCGGCATTCCAGCCGGCCTCGGAGATGGCGCCGTGCATGGCACGTACGCTCGGCCTGGTGTCCAGCTCCGGGGAGTCGTGGCTGTACTGGCGGTTCTGTCCCGCCGACGCCACGTGGTAGCCGGCGATCCGCGCGTAGGTGCGGGCACCGCGCCGCCTTGCGTGCTCTTCCGACTCCAGTAGCAAGGCACCCGCACCTTCGCCGATGACGTTTCCGTCTCGCGCCCGATCGAACGGGCGCGAAGCGCGTCCCGGATCGTCGTTGTAGCGGGTGG
Organism: Gemmatimonadaceae bacterium; assembly: GCA_041743285.1. Taxonomy (GTDB): domain Bacteria; phylum Gemmatimonadota; class Gemmatimonadetes; order Gemmatimonadales; family Gemmatimonadaceae; genus JALZIF01. Next base: position 1,120 of record JBGTNB010000245.1, on the reverse strand, counting down.
TGAGCGAGTTGGAGGCATTGAGAGCGAGGAACAGCTCGGGCACCAGCTCGCAGTCGGTGCCAACGACTAGAATGGCGTCGGCGACACCGGCCTGAATTAGGCGCGTCGCCTGGCCTAACGCATCGATCCCCGAGTTGCATCCCGTGGTAGTCGTGTGCGTTGGTCCGCGTATGTTGAAGAAACTCGACAGCACGCAGGCGGCGGAGTGATTGAAGCAGTGAAATGCGGCGTGCGGAGGTAGCGCCGAGGAGGTGACCAGGCGCTCCTTGAACGACATTATCACATCCAGATTCCCGACCGATGTGCCGACGAATACACCGAGACGCTCCGGATCGCATGCGTCGAGATCTATCTCTGCATCGTGAAGGGCGAGCACGCTGGCAGCGAGGGCGAGCTGGACGGCGCGCGGCGTACGGCGCGCCATTACGTCGCCGTGCTCAATGTAGCGTTCGAGACGGAAGTCCTTTACCTCGGCGCCGATCTTGGCCGGCGACCGCGCGGTGTCGCAGAGCGTGACCGGGCCAAAACCGTGCTGTCCGCTGGTCAGCGCCGTCCAGAAATCGTTCCGGCCGCTGCCGATGGCGCTCACCGGGCCGATACCGGTGACGACGACGTTAGGTCTCATCTTGCCCCGTCAGGTACGAGCGCTGTGCTTGCATAACGCGCAGGCTGGATTCCGGCCTTCTCCGGAATCCAGGAAAAGTGGGGATCGATCTTTACGGGCCCTGCTCAACGCATAGATATCGGCGTTACACCGCTGCCCAGCTGCTGCCAGAGATAGGTGTAGACCACCGCATCCATACGCGCACGCTGTTCGTTGGTTACCCCGGAGCCGTGTCCGCCTTCCGTGTTTTCGTAATAGTAAACCGGATAGCCTAGCGACTCCATTTTGGCTGCGCCCTTGCGCGCGTGCCCCGGGTGGACACGGTCGTCCCTCGTGGTCGTAGTGAACAACACGCGCGGGTACTTCTGTCCCGGTTTGATGTTCTGATATGGCGAGTACTTGCTGATGTACTCCCACTCCTCCGGAATGTCCGGGTTGCCGTACTCCGCCATCCAGCTCGCGCCGGCCAGAAGCCTGTTGTAGCGACGCATGTCGAACAGCGGGACGCTCACCACC
>JBGTNB010000244.1:0-4849 GCA_041743285.1 Gemmatimonadaceae bacterium | reverse complement strand
GCCGCGCTTCGGAGTGCGTAAGTCTTATAGGAGACCTTGACTTGACAGGTCGGCATCTGAGGATTCGTTTCACCGAAGCGCACCATCCGGCTCGTCGGGCTCTGCGAATTCGTTGGGACGAAGGGACGCAGTCAGTCGTAGTCGGGTGGTGCGTACCCCTTCCTCTGCCTCGCTTCGGGCGTGACAGGTACTCGCAAAGTTGCACTCGAAACAGCGCATCCGCACTCATTGAGAGCGGCGGACCAACTATAAGGACGCAGAGGTATCTCGGACATGAATGGCATTCTTGTAGTCATCTCGCACCAGGCGTGCTCGAGGAGTGTCATCACTAACCCGAGCCATGTCACCGGGCGGAAAGAACCATAAGAACGTTGGCGTCCTCGTTCATTTCCTCTTTTTTGTGCCTCTGTGACCTCTGTGTCCTCCGTGGTAAAAAAACTGCGCACTTCGCCCTTCGCATTTCGCCCTTCGCGCCTCACCGTCCTACTTCCATCTCTCCAACATTCCCTTGAGCCGCTCGCGGTAACTGCGACCCGTCGTAAGGCGGGCGCCATCGTGCATTATCAGAACATAGTCCCCCTGAAACCACGGTTGCATCTCCCTAATGCGGTCGACGTTCACGATCGTCGAGCGGTGGATGCGCAGAAACCGGTCGGATGGAAGGCGCTGCTCCAGCCGCGTCAGGGTGTCTCGGTGTTCGAGGACCTGCTTGCCTACGTGCAGACGAACGTTGTCATCCGCCGCCTCGATCCAGTCGATCTGGTCGATGCGAAGAAAGAGAATGCGCCCATCTAGCCGTAATGCGAGCCGGTCCAGCGGCGGTACCGAGCGCGTCTGCAGCGAGTCGAGCAGGCGGGCCAGAGGCTCCCCCATCGCCGTTCCTCGCATCCCGCGAATTATCTCCTTGGCGCGCCCGACCGCACCGTTGAAGCGCTCCCGATTGACCGGCTTCATGAGGTAGTCCAACGCCTGTGCCTCGAACGCCCGCAGTGCGTGTTCATCGTAAGCCGTCACGAACAACACGAAGGGCATGGCGTCAGGGCCGATCTCTCGGATCACCTCGAACCCGTCGAGCTCGGGAATCTGGATGTCGAGCAGAACCAGATCAGGCTCGTCGCGGCGAATCGCCTCGACGGCTTCGGATCCGCTCCCATACTCGCCAACGATCTCTATCTCATCGTCGCTTGCGAGCATCGACCGCAGATGATTGCGCGCCAGTGGCTCGTCATCGACGATCAGCGTGCGTATTAGCGTAGTCATCGCGGTCCGGGCTCGTCACCCGCCTGTCTATACGGAATCTCTATGGAAACCGCGACGCCCCCCGTCTCTAGGGCGCGCAGCTCGAAGGTGTGCGAGTCGCCATACATGCGAGCGAGCCGCTCCTGGGTATTCGACAAGCCTATTCCATGTCCGGAGTGCGAGGGATTCTCGCGCAGCCCCACGCCGTCATCGCGCACAGAGAGTAGAAGACGGCCGTCTACCCGCGTAGCCCCTATGTCCACCCGGCCGCCCGAGGCGCGCGGCTCGATGCCGTGGCGAATCGCGTTCTCCACCAGCGGCTGAAGAATGAGACTGGGCACGAGAGCCTGACGCGCATCGGCGCCGACGCTGAACACGACCGACAACCGGTGCTGAAATCGAATCTGCTGAATACCTAGATAATGGTGAAGGAATTCGAGCTCGCGCGCGAGAGGCACTTCGTGAGCGCCGGCGTGCCGCAGGGAAAAACGCAGTGTCTCGCTCAGTGCTGACAGGGTACGCTCCGCCCCGTCGGGATCTGTATGCAGCAAGGCAGTAACCGTGTTGAGCGCGTTGAAAAGAAAATGAGGATGCAGCTGAAGCTTCAACGTCTGCAGTTGAGCTTGCGCCAGCCGCACTTCGAGCTCTCTCCGATCTCTCGCCGAGCGGTAATGGTGAAGTACGAGCTGTTCGTGCCAGTGAGTAGCGTAGGTGGAGACAGCGCCCGCTACGACGAGCAACAGCACTTTGGCGCCTTCGTCCAGCAGCGCTACACCTGCGGTTCCGCTCGCCACGAGCGGACTCTCGGCGACCGGCAGTTGGCCGAGCAGCGCAAAAGCTGCCACGAGGCTACAGTACTGAGCAACAGCCAGCGCCGATACCGCCGCCGACTTGCGAGCCGACGATGTGATTGGACGCGCGGCGAGAATGACGAAGTACAGCAGGAAAATCGGCGTCTTTAGCGCAAGCGCAGGTGACTGCGCCAGCCCGTATCCGCCAATGATGGCCGTCACCGCGGTGATGTCTATGACCGGATTGGCGACAGTGAGCCAATCCGGATGCCGCCCGCGCCGGTAGAACAACAGCCACTGAGCGGCCGTCCACGCCAGCGGCGGCGCCAGCACCAGCATGTTGATCGTATTGAGCTCGCTCGTCAGGCTCGGCCGATAGACGAGGGCGGCGATGGTGAGCACTCCAAGTACGAAAGCGCGAACCAGATTGAGCCGCCTCTCCGCGCCGGCTCGCTGCTCGGCAAGCAGTGCGCGTACCTCGTCGTCTGGTAAACGATCGTCCGCGCCGGAGTCCAAGTCCGTTGCCTCTCACTGGTCGAGTCGAAGCCGCAGCTCCACGTTCACTCCGTCATCCACCAGATAAGCGCGGGGATCCCAGCGCGCTACCCCGACAGGTGGCGGGCCTACGCCATACGGGGCGCGTGGCATTCTGAATCTGCCGACCATCTCCACTGGTACGCCAGTGTTCGAGCGAGTGGTGCAGCGCATCAGGAACGGAGCCTCGTTTCCCTTGATCGTCACCGCACCTAGCACACTCAGCTCCTTTCCAGCGCGCTCGGCGCGTTGTGCGCGCAACTCAATGTGGGAGTGCGTTTTCACATCAAACCAACGGCTGCTCCGCAGGTGTGCGTCTCGGAGCCGGTTTCCGGTCCGGACAGATTGGACCGAGACCCGTGCCACGAGCAACGTCGCCGCGGGGCGCTCTTCATCGAAGGTGAGCTCTCCTTCAACTTCGGTGAACCAGCCACGGACGGTGAAGAAACGAAGGAAGCGCACTTCGAACCGCACCGAAGCGTTCGCCGAGGATAGGCGCAGCGGACCGATCCGTACCGGACCGGTCCCAAGCGCATGCGGGACGGGGTGCGCACCTGACGACATCTCCGCCCCGAATCAGTGAACGATGACCGTGCCGGACATACCCGGGTGGATCGTGCAATTATAGCCGAAGGTTCCGGTAGTACCGAACGCTCTCTGTTCCGTGGTATTGACACTCGTGGCGATGTTGTTCGGCGCGCCGGCTTGTGCACCGAACGTGACGTTATGCGTGAGTGCGCCAAAGGTCCACGTCACTATACCGCCAGCGGAGATGTCCACTGACGGAGGGGTGAAGGTCGTCGTGGCGTCGCCGGCGACGACTGAAGCAGCGAAGGGAAAGGTTTGCGCACTCACCGTTATGGCAGCCACATCACTCCGGTCCACCCCGCCACGCGAAAGCTGGGCCGTTATCTGGGTCGTTCCCTCAGCGAGTCCGGACACGAGTCCGGTGGTGGCGTTCACCGTGGCCTTGGTCTCGTCGCTGGATGTAAACGTGACGGTTCCTCCGGCCGGCAGGGCAGCTCCCCCAGGATCGTGCGCGGTGGCCAGTAGCTGCAATGTACCGCCCACCAGCACCGTACCGGGATCAGGCGTGACCTCCAGCGATGCAAACGCCTGCGCCACGGTCACGTTATGTGTGGCGGTAACGGTGCCCGAGCGTGCGGTAATTGTGCTGGCACCGTTGGCGACCGCGGTCAGTGTGACAGTCGATCCCGATGTGGCGCTAAGGTTCACGACGCCGGTTGGATTTGCCGTCCAGGTGACCGCGGCCGAGGGTATTACAGTCTGATCAGCGGCGCGAACCGATGCGGTGAGAGTGCGGGTGGCATTGAGCGAAGTCACCGTACCCGAATTGGAAGCGCTGACGGTTATGGACGCGGGCACAGGGTTGGGTCCGGTGCCCCCATTGTCGCCGCCGCCACATCCGCCGAGAAGCGCTACTGCAAAGCCAACAAGCACGAGGCGCATGCCATCCTCCGGCAATGGGAAAGTCGTCGCGCGAGAAAGGCGTCCGAATCGGACGCCTTGGCCAGGGTAGCATCGCAAGATCGGCGCTCCTATGCCGTCGTGGCGAACGGCCCGCGTGACTCGGCGAAGCGCGCGTGCGGAACGGCGAGCGCGAGGATCCGCCTAGCGTGCGACGCCGTGTAGCACCCGGTAGATGTACTCGGTGCCCCATCCCAGAGCTCGCAACGGCACCCGCTCATTGTTGCCGTGCATACGCAACTCGTCTTCCATTTCCAGCGGAAAGGGGAGAATGCCGTAAGTGGGAATCCCTCGCGCGCGTAACACAGCGCCATCCGTTGCACCCGTGGACATGAAAGGGATCACCACCACCGAACGGGACATTGCATTGGCGGCCCGCTCCATTGACGTGAACAACGCTGTCGTCACCGGCGACGGCGGAGGATCAGCAGCAGGTTCCCCCTGCAGCGCGAACGTAACATGTTCCTCGCCACCGACCTCGCTCATTCGCCGTACCACCGCCTGAATGTCCTCGCCGGGCAACGCCCGTACGTTGAAGGTCGCGCTCCCTTCTGATGCAATGACGTTGCTGCGAATGCCTCCACGAACGAGCGTGAGCGTTGCCGTGGTCCGGAGTACGGCGTTATGAAGGGGCTCGCGCGACAGCACCGCCGCTGCTGCCGAGATCGCGGTGCTGTCGGCGCCGGCGGCGGATATCGAGTTCATGGCGGCGCGCATGGCTGGATCGGTCTCGATTCGAGCGAGCCGCTCGAAGTAGAGCCTCGTCGTCTCGTTGAGCCGCGCCGGCGCCCGCCATT
>JBGTNB010000243.1:0-6681 GCA_041743285.1 Gemmatimonadaceae bacterium | reverse complement strand
GAGGTGGGCATGCTGATGTACGGCAAGGAACCGACGATCAAGGAAATGGCGCGCTGGGCATTCTCCGATTCGCGCAGGCCGGGGGACGTTGCGGTTGCGGCGCGGGAGGGGTGAGACGACCCGCCGTGGTGAAGGTGCTGGCATTCCGCTCCGGGAGATGCCCAGCACCCGCGACGGCTGGCTTGAACCATCCCGCACTCGCATCTCGCATCGCTACTACCGGATTCCCACCTGCCCCTTCACTGCCTCTATCAACTTGGCGGAGTCATAACCCACGCCGTCCTTGAACACCGTCACGACGTTTCGGATGTCACCGTGATTGGCGATAGGATTGCCACGGATCACTACGAGATCGGCGACCTTTCCGGTCGAGATCGAGCCAAGTTGTTCATCGACACCGAGGATCTTTGCACCATTGAGAGTCATGATCTGGATCGTTTGGACGGGGGTGAAGCCCGCCTCGATCAACAGCTCGTAGTTGCGCTGATCGCCGAAGCCTGGCAGCGCGCCGCCGATGCCGGTCGGATCGACGCCAGCGCCGAGCAGACCGCCAGCCGCCACGAATGCTCGCTCGAACTTCTGCGCGTGATGAAAGAGTTTCGGCACGTTCGACTGGCTTGCGCGCTCCTTCACCTGTGCGCGAACGGCGAGATATTCCTCGCGTGCTTCGGGAGCGAGCGCCTCGAGGACCCGATCCTCGAGCGGCGGACGGTCAGGATAGGTCAACTCGTACACGGCGAGCGTGGAGGTCATCGCTACGTCGTTGTCCACCATCTCCTTGATCGTCTGCGCCACCTCCGGTCCAGCTACATCCACGTCACGAACGCTCTGGGAGAGTGTGTTAGGACACTGATCCGGCTCTTTGCCGGTCGCGTAGTCGCTGTTGGTGAACAGCCCGTGCTCGAGGTTGTCGATTCCCAGCGCAACGGCTTCACGGAACGAGACGGAGCAGAGATGGCCGGTGAACTTGAGACCGCGCTTATGTGCCTCATCGATCGCAGCACCTAACGCCGCGCGCGAAATCGCGGTGTATGCCTTGAACCATGTAACCCCTTCCTCGGCCCAGTAGGCGACGAGCCGCCGTGCATCTTCGGGCGTCCCCACTTGCGCCATCGTCGGCGCGCTGCCGATACCTGTGACGTACGGACCAGTCAGGTGCATACGCGGGCCGGGTTCCCGACCGGCTTCGATCGACCGCTGCATGTTGATCTCGTGGTACGGCGACGTACCTCCTGTCGTGCGAATCGTCGTCACTCCACTGCCGAGGTACAGCTTGGGCGCGGTGAACTGCAGCTGTACGCTTCGGCCGCGCGTGGTGTAAAAGGTATGGTCGTGCAAGCCGATCATTCCCGGGATGACCGTATGTCCCTGCAGATCGATCGTGCGAGCGCCAGTTGGGACTCGAGTGCTGGCGGCCGGTCCGACAGCGGCGATTCGGCCATTCTGGATCACGATCGTCTGATTCGCGGCAGGCGCGGCGCCCGTACCATCGACCACCCTCACGTTCTGAAGGGCGATAACTGGCGCGTCGACGCTCACATACTCGCGTGTGCCTTGCGAGAGCTGTGGTTGGGCGGTTGCGACGATCGGGCAGACGATAGCGAGTATCGCGACTGCGAGCGTTCTCTTCATTCGAGCCTCGTGGTGGGTAGCGATTCGAGCATCAATGTCGGAGGGAGCGGCAGATGAGGCGGATTGGGCGGATGACGCGGCTGTGGCGGCATGATCTCGGTCGAAGGGCGAATTGCGAAGGGGCCATTTCTGATTCGCGTTCGTTTCGCAATTCGCCCTTCGCATTTCTTCAAACTTTACCTAAGGCTCAACCTCGAACACCATGTGCATGCCCGTCTCGATGTGCTCGGCGATGTGGCAGTGCAGCATCCAGCGGCCCGGGTTCGAAAGCTCGAGGAGAATGTCCGCCGAAAACCCCGCCGGCAAGAGTACTGTGTCCTTCCACACGAGATTCTGACTGCGAACCCCGTTCACCGAAAGCACCAGGAAGCGCTGTCCGTGAATGTGGATTGGATGCTGCATCGCGTGTAGCGCGCCGCGGTCGTTGACCATGCGGATCTTCACCAGATCGCCGACCTTGAAGCGCCAGTCGATGTCCATGTTCTCACGCTTGGTTTCCTGATCGCGCAGCACCCATTTCACGGCTCGCCCTGTCGCCAGCCAGTCCATATCTGGCATCGTGCCGCTCCACTCCACCGGGTTGCGATAGATGGACTCGAAGTTGAGCAGAGGCTGGAGAGGAAATTGAAGCTCGCCAAGCTCCAGGGTGAGCGTCAGCGCGTAATCCGCGTTGCCGGTGAAGTGTTCACGATATCGCCCGATATCCGCTGCGACCGCTGCCGGTGCCCTGAGCGCTGCGAAACCGGCTGCGAGCTCGGGCAGCGCCTGTTCGGTGGATACGCGGACAAGACCCAAGGTGTCGGTTTCCTCGAAGAACCGCGCGAATATCGGGTCTATCGCGTGCACCCGGTTCACCAGCACCGCATCCCCGGGCTCATCGAACCTCACATCCACCACATACCGCTCAGCAGGGGCGATGACGACGTTGTCCACCCATTCCTCTCGCTCGTATCTGCCTAGATCGGAGGCAACGACCTTCATGCGGACGAGGCCCTGCCACGAAAGATTGAAGACGCGGGTGTTCGACACATTCGTCAGAAATACGCGCACCACCTCGCCTCGCTTCGCGGTCGCTCGATAGGCGGGCTCACCATTCACAAGGAGTACGTTACCGAATCTGCCCATCAATGCATGGGTGGGAGCTTCCAGTCCCCATCCAACCAGCCCCGAGTCGGCGACTAGCAGGTCATCGAGCATCAGCACTTCGTTCCGGTGCGCCGGTCCGTAGTAGTCAGGTTCCGCCGATCGAACGAGCATGTTCCCGTACAGACCCAGGTCCTGAAGCACATCCTCCCGGTGATGCGGATGGTACCAGTAAATGCCGGCGTCGCGAAAGAACACCCGATATTCGAACGTTCCGCCGGGCGGCACCAGTTCCTGCGTGACGTGAGGCACGCCATCAAAGCGATTATCGAGCCTGACTCCGTGCCAGTGCACGGCACCTGGAAAATCGGTGTGGTTTGTGAACGGTATGGTGATCGTGGAGCCTTCGTCTACCTCGATGAGCGGCCCCGGATACTGTCCGTTGAATCCGAGCATCGTCACCGTGCGCCCGAAAAGCACGCGTCGAACCGGGGCTGCCACCAGCGGCAGCGTATCGCCGTCATTCAGCCTGACGAGTTCGCGCGGCCTGGCGAGCGGAGCGCCAGCCGAGTCGGGCAGATACATCGCTACGTCGGGACGCAGGCGCATCAGTCCCGGAGGCATCGCGACTTCCGGATGCATTGGAGGCAACGTCCAGCCTGACGAGCCGGCCCCGGCGTGGCCTGCATGATCGTCGTGCCGATCAGTGCTGTCGCCGCCCGGGATCATGCCGGTGAGCAGAAATGCCATGTCGTCAGGCTGCATTCTGGTGCTGGCCGAGCCACCACGCAGTACGAGTGGTCCGCTACGGCGGGGCACGGCCGAATCCGTTTCGGCAGTGATGAGCAGGAGAAATCGGTCGAACGCTACCTGTCCTCGCATGGTGCGGCCGTTGCCGACTGTACCGAGCTTCACCTCGAGGTCGAGGCCCGGCGTCACCGCCCACGCCATGTAGACCGTGTAGTCGCCGAGCGTGAGAGGGTCGGGCAGTGAATCAAGAACGAAGGCGACGTTCCAGAGCGGGGAGCCGTCACGTGTGACCGCGAGACCGAAGGGCGATGGCACCGGAAGCAACTCAGCGGTCCCGCTCGCGGTGAACGATCGTGCCGGAAGCAGCTCAATGCAGTACAGGTCCGGGCTGGGGCCGTCAAGGCTTTGCTCGGTGGCGGTCGGAACGCATGCACCTAACGGCGAACTCTGCGCGCCAGCCGAAACGATCGCCAACGGAAGCGCGGACGCGACAAGCACCACTCGCGACGCACGGCGCCTTAGCGTGAGATTCATGGAGGGGCGAACGGTGCGTGCCTGCACGCGCTCACTGTCGAGGCTTGGCATTCTGAGCCCAATGTACGGACGGGCGCAGCGCCCGGCGACCCTTTTTCCCCCCTTGTTCGCGCGCCACAGGCATGACATATACCGAACACAGGAGGAACATCGTGGAAATGAACCGGCTCGTTGTCGGCGTGGATTTCTCCGAAGCGTCGGTAGTTGCTGCTCGTTGGGCGGTGCAGCATTTCGGACGTGAAGCGGAGATCGTGCTGGCGCATGTCATATCGATCCCCAAGCCGCCCCCGATTGCCAAGGGAGAGTATCCGCGGCGGGAGCTTCTCATCGAGACCTTGCGAGAGGGCGCCGACAAGCGTCTTCGAGAGCTCAGCCTTTCCCTCGCTGCCAAGCGTACGTGGCTGGAGATTCGCGAAGGGCCGCCGGCGGAGTCTCTTTCCACGCTTGCCGAGGAATTCTCGGCCGATATGGTCGTCACCGGAGCGCAGGGGGAGCGTCCCGGCGAGTGGCACGGTATGGGAAGCACGGCGGAGCGCCTGCTGGAACTTTCAAAAGTACCCGTGTTGATCGTGTCCGGGGCGGGTGCGGCTACTCCGCAACGCATCCTGGTGCCGGTAGACGACTCTCCTGTAACTGAAGCGGCGCTGCACTGGGCGGGGCTGCTCGGAAGAAGGTTCGAGGCTGACGTCACGGTCATGCACGTCACGACTCCTGGGATGATGGAACACGTGCTGACGGCAGTGGCTCTCGCGTCAGGCACGCCGCCGGGAAGCACTCCGCACCGCGCCGCGGAGGCGGAGAAGCCGTGGCTCGACAGGGCGGTGGAGATGGGTGTGCCAGCCGAGCGTGCAAGCTGCGAAGTGATTTATGGCGATCCCGCTGAGGAAATCCTGAACGCGGCGGACCGGCACGAATCAGAGTTGATAGTGATGGGACGACGTGGCGCGGGACATATTCGCCGCGCCGTGCTGGGCAGTGTCGTTTCTGCCGTGCTGCGCCGTGCGCCGTGTCCGGTGCTTGTTGTGGTCGAACCACCTGCTGCTTCACCGAAAGAGTGAAGTCGACTCGCGAGGAGCTCTTTGTAGACCTGGCCGAATAAGCTCCCGCCGCTGCTCATCGCCGCGCGGTCACTCCTCCCGCAGCGTCGTCATCGGATCGATGCGTCCGGCGCGCCAAGCCGGGAGCAAACTGGCGGCCGCCGCGATGCCCAGGAGAGCCGACGCTGCCATGACGAGCGGGAGCGGGGCGATTCCCACCGTGCCGGCGACCCCCCGCTCCAGGAGCCTTCCGATGATCGGCGCCAGGAGCACCCCGGGAAGGATACCGAGAGCCGCCAGCATGACTCCACTGCGCAACATGCGAAGGGCGAGCGCGCCTGGCGACGCGCCAATGGCGAGCCGCACTGCAAGCTCGCGTCGGCGCTGGCGCACGGTATCGGCTACCATGGCGAACAGTCCCGCCGCAGTCAGCACCATCACTGCGGCCGCAAAGATTCCGATCAGGGCGAGCACGAATCTGGTCGGCGCCATCGTTTCGTTCAGCACGTCCCGAAGCGAGCGCACCGACGACAGCGGCAGCTGCGCGTCCATCGCATCGAGCGCAGACCGCACAGTGTTGATTCCCGGAAGCGATCCCGCGCCACGCACCGTCAGGACCATCGACCAGAGCGGGTACTGTGCATGCGGCATGTAGATGGTGCCCGGCGGCGCTGCATCCGGGTGCTCGTGAGGCACAGTACCGACAACGCCGACGACTTCGCCGGTGCGCTGCGTTACGCGATAGCCTGCGCGAAACTCGTGGACTGTCACAGTCAGGCGACGCCCCAACACCGGACCCGGCGACAGTGCAGTCAGCGAACGGGCAAGCGTCTCGTCCACAAGGAGTACCTCGGGCGCTCCCTCGCGGTCCGCCGCGGTGAATTCGCGACCAGCGCGAATCGGCACTTCCAGGGTCGTGAAGTAGCCCGGACTCACGATTCGACTCAGTGACGTGTACGTGCCCCATTCAGTGGTTGCTACGAGCTCTGCGGGCGCGTAGGGCTCTAACGTTAGGTCGCCGCTGGTCGGCAAGTCAGAGGTCAGAGCGACGCGCTGTACTCCGCCGGCGGAAGCAAGACGTTCCTGAAGCGCGCCGAAGAACTGAACCCAGCGATCGGGCCCGGGATATCGCGCAAACGGAAGCGTGACTCGTGCGGTAAACACGCGCTCGGGCTGGAGTCCCAGGTCGGCACGCTCGAGCCGCACGAGCGTTCCGACCAGCGATGCGCTTACGTACAGCAGCGCGAACGCCGCCCCGCACTGCAGGATGACCATGCCGCGGCGAGCCGTGCGCGCGCCGCGCGAGGCGGTCGACCGCCCTGACCGAAGCATCGTCGTCAGGTCGCCGCCGGCGACCAGCCACGCAGGGCCGAGCCCGCAGACCAACGTCAGTGCTCCCGCCATTACCATGGCTCCAACGACTATTCCGCCATCCACCGCGAGCGGCGCGGTGCGAGGCACAATCCCCGGCTCCAACCCGAGGAGCAGAGTAACAACAGGACCAGCGAGCAGCAGACCTGCAATCGTTCCGCCGAACGTCACCAGAGCGCTTTCGAGCAGCATGGGCCGCATGACGAGCCTCTCGCCTGCGCCGAGCGCCCGCCGGATCGCCACTTCCGGCGTGCGGGAGGTGAAGCGAACAAGC
>JBGTNB010000242.1:0-2630 GCA_041743285.1 Gemmatimonadaceae bacterium | reverse complement strand
CGCCGCGCGAACGGACACGGGGATGATCCGGTCCGGGAACGAAGACAACTTCCGCTTCGATGTAAACGCCAACCGCGGACTTTTCATCGTGGCGGACGGCATGGGGGGTCATGCCGCCGGCGAAGTGGCGAGCGAAATGGCGGTGGAGTTGCTCGCTCGGGAGCTCGCGACCATTCCAAATGAGGGCGACCGCGAGCGTCAGGCGCGGATCAGCGATGCACTCCGCCTTGCCAACAAGAACATTCACGAGCGCACGATCGAAGAAACCGAGAAGCACGGAATGGGGACGACTGTGTCGGCCCTCATTCTCAAGGACGGCCGGTACTTCATCGGCCAGGTAGGCGACTCGCGCGTGTATCTGCTGCGCGAGGGCGAGCTCAAGCAACTCACCAAGGACCACTCGTACGTGCAGGAGCAGGTCGACGCAGGGGTGCTGACGCCGGAACAGGCTCGCTACCATCCTTACAGCAACGTGATTACGCGTTGTGTTGGCTCGGCCTCGGAAGTGCAGCCTGACACATTGGTCGGTGATGTGCGGGACGGAGATGTGTTTCTGCTAGCTACCGATGGCCTGACGGGAATGGTCGACGATCGCCGCCTGTTCCGGTTGCTCTCTTCACGCGCCACTCCCCAGCGTGTGGTCGAGGCGCTGATAGCCGAAGCGAACGGACGTGGTGGGTTGGACAACATTACCGCCATCGTGGTCCACGTGCTGACGGTGGATGAGAGCGGAACGGGAGAGTATGGATCCGGTTGAGGGCGTATCGTGAAGCGGGAAATGGGAAATGGGAAATGGGAAACGGAATTAGGCATCTCGTCGTGTTATTGAGCTTGTCAATTCCCATCGCGGTTTCATGGACACCGTAGCCTCGCTTTCGGAGCTGTACCTCGGCAACATCCTCTACGCCCTCGAGCTCGCGGCAATGTCGCTGGAGGAGCAGGGCCGGGGGGAGGATGCGAAGTTCTATCGCGGTATCGCGCGCAAGCTCGCCAATGCGCGTGGACAAGCGTCAGGCGCACCGCCACCTCCACACCAGCCGTGATCCGTGGAATCAGGCGGTGATTCCGTTTACTCCGATTCCCGATTCGATTCCCGATTCCCGATTCCCGATTCCCGATTCCCGCTTCCCGCTTCCCGCTTCCCTCATCCCGCTTCTATTCTCGCAGCCAAATCCGCTTCCTTCACCTGAACGGGCCGGGCGACGAATACGCGCAGCCGACGGGCCGATCGGTAAAGTTCAGCGGATAGCATGGGAAGGTTGATCGCCGCCGCCCATCCTTCGGTCGTAAGGCGCCTGACGGTGCCCTCGCGGGTACGCACGGGAATATCCAGGCCGAGCATCTGCGGCTTGGCCGGAAAATCGACTAGCAGTTCGCCGGGGCCAAGGCCAAGCTCCGCTGACATCGTATCCTCCAGCTTGGCGACACGGGTGTGATCGCTGGCGATCCAGTCGCCCCACGATTCGTCCAGCTCGGCCGCCGGCACATCGATCACACGCTTGTGCAGGCGCCGCTCGCGTAGTGCAACGAGGAGCGGGGCCGGCGGTGTCGATTCGAGGCGGTGAAGAACGCCTTCGTCGGTCAGGTTGACCAGTTCGGCGGCAGCGAGGCCGCCCGATTGCAAGGCATCGGCGACCAGGCGCTTGTACATCGCCGTCGCGCTGCGCACGGCATGGTGCCAGTAGACGTTCCGGTACATCTGATACTTGGCGAAGAGAAGCGATTCCAGCGCCGCCAGCCCCTTTTCCGCCACCCCGATCACCGGACGCTGGGTCTCGGGATCGGCGACGAGGACCAGTGCGTGAAGCAGCCGGTCGACGTCCACTTCGCCGTAGGGCACGCCGCACATCATCGCGTCGCGCTTGAGATACTCGATCTTGTCGAGGTCAAGGGATCCGGAAATCAATCCCTGGAGCGGACTATCGCTCGTGCCGCACATCAATGCATGCACCTCGTCAGGCACCGACGCACCGAACCGTGACCTGAGTGTGTCCGCTACCGGCCCCTCACGCACCAGCGGGAGTGCCGCTTGCTCGTGGCCCAGCGCGCCTATCTCCTCCAACGCATGGGAGAATGGATAGTGCCCAATATCGTGCAACAATGCAGCGGCCCGCAGCACGTCACAGGCGCGAGGGGATACCGGCCCGAGCTCCTGGCGCTCTTCGATAAGGGCGAGAGTGCGCCTGGCGAGGTGATACGTGCCCAGCGCATGCTCGAACCTGGAGTGGGTGGCACCCGGATAGACCAGAAACGCATGACCGAGCTGGCGTATGTAACGAAGGCGCTGAAAGGCTCTCGTATCGATGAGCTCCGCCGCCCGCGCGTCCACGCGGATGTTGTTCCAGAGCGGATCGCGGATGGTCAGAGACATTGAGCGCGGGGTGAGGGATGCGAAAAAGAATTGCGAAGTGCGAGTTGCGAAACAATAGCTAGGGGAAGTGCGCGAGGTGAAACTGCGGGCGACTCCCGCGACGCTAATTCATCACCTTTCGCACTTCGCAATTCGCAATTCTTTTCTCATCCCTCACCCCGCGCCGTTAGGCCCTGCCCCGCGCACCGCGTCATCGACATGCTGCTCGAACTGCTCGAAGTTGGAGCGGAACATGTCAGCCAGCTTCTTCGCCTGGGCA
>JBGTNB010000241.1:0-6778 GCA_041743285.1 Gemmatimonadaceae bacterium | reverse complement strand
GAACGTCGTGGCCGCCTGCGGTCCGTGCAACCGCCGAAAGGGTGACATGCCGCCGCACGAATTCTTCGCGCGGTACCCTAACGCTGGACTGAACTTCCTGCTCTACGCGCGCATCGTCCACCGCGCCCTCAAACGCAGCGCGCGGCGGGCGGTGAGTCTATCAATGGCGGCATGAGAAGGCAGGAAATAGGAATTAGGAAACAGGAATCAGGTAGCGGGAATGTCTATGCGCGCTTTCAACTCGCGGCGCGTAGCGCCGCACACCTTCCCTAATTCCTAATTCCTAATTCCTAATTCCTAATTCCTAATTCCTAATTCCCAATTCCTGCTGCTAGCGCCACGATCCCGACTAGCACGAGGATGCCCATCCATCCTGCTGTTCCGCAAACCAGCATGCGGATGATCAGCGGCATTGTCGCAGTACGGTCCACTACCCACGCCGCGGCCGCGGTGGGAATGATGGCAAAGCCGAGATAGGCAATCAGCGGTGTACCTTCGTCCGGCGGTTGCCGCCAATCAATGACTCCGAGCACGATCAGCAGTCCCGTAGCTACAATCCACGAGATGATCAGTGCCCGCCGACCACCGGCGCGATGCGCGAGAACGGCAGCGAAGCCAAATAGAAACGGGACGACGGTGAAGAGAAGGGCATAGCTGGACGAGGACATGAAATGCGGGTTGCGCGACGCGAAACCGCGAAGCGGTGGAAAGATCTTGAGCGCCATTGGAAAGCACGTTTGCCCCGCATCCCGCGTCCCACATCCCGCGCCCCTCATCCCGCATCCCGCGCCCCTCATCCCGCGCCCCTCATCCCGCGCCCCTCATCCCACATCCCGCGCCCCGCATCCCGCGCCCCGCGCCCCGCGCCCTACCTACCAGTCCACCGGACGCAGATAGGACTCGCCGATCGCCGTTGGACTCACCATAGCCACAGTGGGCAGCTTCCGCTTCCAGTGCGTGCCGTCGAGACGCTTTCTGATGAGCGCCACTTCCTCTTCGTCGAAGCCGCGAACCGCGAGATCGTGCGGCGAGTACCCGTGCAGCAGCCAGTCCAGGATTCGGTCGGCAGTGTCGTAGCTCACGCCAATGTCTCCCTCATCGGTCTGCCCCTGCACCAGGTCGGCGGTCGGAGGCTTCTCGATTATCGCTGAGGGCACGCCGAGGTGCCGCGCCAGCGCGAGCACTTGCGTCTTGTACAGATCGCCTAACGGGTTCACCGGCGGCGAGTCGTCGGCATGCCAGGTGAAGTAGCCGAGCAGCCGCTCGGTCTTGTTGCCGGTGCCGAGGGGAATGGCATGATGCCGGGCCGAGAGGTCGAACAGCGCGATCATTCGCATGCGCGCCATTACGTTTCCGCGGCGTGAGGCGTCCGCCTCCGGCTCATTCTCCAGGTACGCGTCCACCGGACCGGAGATGTCGATCGTGCGCGACTGAATGCCAAGCGCGTCGATCACTTCCTGGGCGTGAGCGAGGCTCTCCTCGCTCGACGTACGGTACGGCAGCCGCAGCCCCAGCACCCGCTCCGGACCTAACGCGCGCGCTGCAAGATAGGCGGTAACCGCCGAATCCACCCCACCCGACAGGGCGACGATCGCCATTTCGAAGCCGCGCTGCGCCAGCTCGTCACGGATGAACGGCACCAGCAGCGACTCCGCCAATTCCGGGTCGATCGTCATTGGAGGCGGACCCTCTTCCCCCGACGCTCCGGCGGCCACGACCTCGATCGCCGATGCCGGACCAGCGTCATGAACGTCCGGGTGCACCAGTGGATCATGCTCGTCAGGCCCCTCAACCGCCGGATCGTACTCGGCCGCAGCCGGAATCCCTGCACGGATGTCCGACATCGAGTCGAGCAGGTGCGGGAGCGCGGTGCGCAGGTCGGCGAGCAAGGGCGAGTCCGCGCGCGCACGTGAGATGTCACGCAAGTCGATCGGCGCCGTCACTAGTGCTTCGCGGAACAGCGGTCCCCGCGCGCGGATGTCGCCGCGAGGGCCGGCGAGCATGGTCCCCCCCGGAAAGAGCTTGCCGCCTTCGCTTCCCACGAGATTCGCCAGCGCAACGTATACCCCGTGCTCCTCGGCGATGTCGCGCACGATGCGCTCCCACCGCGCAATGCTGCCCGGGCCGGGGATCCCATCATCGCGCGGCGACAACCCTCGCGCCGGAGCTGCCGAGACCAGGAATATCACCTGCGCGCCATCCAGCGCCGCCAGGGTGCCCGACAGCGAATGCCAGGCGTCCTCGCAAACGAGCATCGCCGCTCGCCCCCACGACGTGTCGAACGCGCGGATGTCGTGTCCCCTCTCGACGAATCGTTCCTCATCGAACAACCCGTACGTGGGCAGAAAATTCTTCCGATGCACGTGCCGCACATCAGGTGCGCCTTCGCCCAGCGTTACGTACAGCGAGCTGTTGTGGAGCGTACCTCGCCACCACTCGTAGAATCCAATCACCACGTCGAGCGAGCGCGCCGAGCGCACCGAGGCGCGGTACGCATCATCGAGGTCACCCACCAGCGCTCCCGCGGTCATTGCCAGCTCTCGGACGCCACCCTCCAGGAAATATCCGGTGAGCGCTGTCTCCGGCAGCATCAGCACGCGGGGCCGCGGCTCGAGCGTATCAACGCGCGCGAACAACTCCTGAAGTTGGGCGAGATTGGCCTGGTAGTCGCCCTTTATCGGGCGAAGCTGCGCGATGGCGAGTTGCACGGGCTCCGGAGCTCGAAATTTGGTGGCCGGCACCCCTCCTGGGCTCGCCGGCGCGTCCTGAACGCAAGATAGTGTAACCCTGCCGGCGACAGGCGGAAGGCGCTAGCCAGAGAGCCGAGTCGCCCGGCTGTTGGACCCGGCCGCTGACGAGGGGTACTAGTATTTGTGACCGGACTGCTCTCGACATGAATTCTCGACTGCCAACCCCTATCACCCGTCTTGCGCGGCGCGCCACCAGCTTCGCGCGCGGCGCGGTGCTGATCGCGCTCGTTTCGGCCAGCACCGCGGATGCGCAGAGTGCAGACCCTTCCCGGATCATCACCCCGGAGCAGTCGTCGCTCGTGTTCGCGCGAGATGGCTCGCTGATTGGTGAAATCGGAAAGGAATGGCGGAGGAACATCTCGATCAGGACGCTGCCGGCATACGTGCCCAACGCATTCATCGCGATTGAAGATCAGCGTTTCTATCAGCACGATGGAGTCGATGTCATTGGAATCGCGGGAGCAATCCGCGACGCGGTCCGCGGCAATCTGCGCGGCGCGAGCACCATAACGCAGCAGCTCGTCGGCAATATGCACCCCGGGATCATCGATCGCAGCGATGGATCGATTGGCCGCAAGCTGCGCGAGCAGCAGGCTGCGCGCGAAATGGAGAAGCGGTATAGCAAGGAACAGATTCTCGAGGCGTACCTCAATCAGATCGACTTCGGGCATCGGTGGTTCGGCATCGAGTCGGCGGCACGGCACTACTTCGGCAAGGGCGCGTCCCGCCTGACCATCGCCGAAGCGGCGACTCTGGCGGCGGTAATAAATGGGCCGGGCCTTTACGATCCGATACGGCACCCGGAGCGTACCACTCAGCGGCGGAATCTGGTACTCACGCAGATGGCCGAGCAGGGATACATATCCGCTGCGCAGGCCGATCTGGCGCGGCGTGAGCCGCTGCGAACCGTTCCCGATGGTGGTTTCGCCGCGCCAGCTCCGTACTTCGTCGATCTCGTAAGGCAGCGCCTCGAGCAGGAGGGTGTACCAATTACCGCTGGCGGGTTGCGCATCTATACCACGATCGATGCCGGTCTTCAGCGCTCGGCAACCGATGCACTCAGTGCCGGAATAACGCAGGTCGAAGAGCGTCCCGGCTATCGTCATACATCGTTTGCCGCCCGCTCACGTGGAAGCGCCGATTACCTGCAGGGCATGGCGGTGGCGGTTGCGCCGCAAACGGGAGACGTGCTGGCGCTGGTTGGCGGCCGCAACTACGCCGCTTCACAATACAACCGCGCGGCAAACGCGACTCGTCAGCCTGGTAGCTCGTTCAAGCCGTTCGTTTATGCGGCGGCCTTCGAAGCGTTGGTCCCTGCCAACATGATGGTTTTCGACAGCGCGTTGGCTATACCGCTGGACAATGGGACCTTGTACCAGCCGAAGAATGCAGATGGCGAGTTCCTGGGTCCGATGACAGTGCGCGAGGCTCTAGCCCGCTCGCGCAACACCGTGGCGGTGGAGCTTGGCCTCAGCGTCGGCATGGACAGTATCGCCGGGTTGGCACGCCGGCTGGGAATGGCCACTCCCGTGGCAACCTATCCCTCAAGTGCCATCGGTGCATCGGTCGTTCGGCCGCTCGACTTTGTAACTGCCTATGCCGCGTTCTCCAACGGAGGCAGAGCGGTGGAGCCACGTCTCGTCAGGGCCGTGGAGGATGCGGAAGGACGCGCGATCTGGACGGCGCCGCCGACGAGCGCGCGTCAGGTTCTCGATCCGCACGTAGCGTACATGGTGCTCGATCTCATGCGGGAAGCAGCGGAGCGCGGCACGGGGACGGCGGCGCGGGCGGCAGTCCCAACGCACGTACCGGTTGCGGGCAAGACGGGCACGACGAACGACAACACCGATGTCTGGTTCGTTGGCGCCACACCGGATGTCGTGGGCGGCGTATGGTTAGGCTTCGATACGCCCAAAACCATCGCTCCAGGGGCGGCCGGCGGTACTCTCGCCGCCCCTATCTGGGGACAGATGATCGGCGACTGGTACCGGGCGGGCCACGATCCCGGCGGATGGCAACCTCCGACAGGCCTGGTCGCCGCCGAACTCGACCGCGCTACCGGTCAACTGGCGACCGCGGAGACGCCTGACGATCAGCGATACGTCGAGTACTTTATTCCCGGAACGGAGCCCGCACCTATCCGCCCCAATCCGTGGAAGATTTTCGCCTGGGGCGGGATTCAGTTCTAGCCGGCAGCCGGTATTCGGGCGGCATTACGATGCAGACATTGGAGCCGTTGCATGACGACAGAGGCGCAGACGGACGAGGTCCGTGAGACGCTTGCCCGGGTTCTGGCGTGGGAGGATGCGCACGTCAATTTCGAGTCGGCGGTCGGGGGTCTGCCACCCGGCTTGCGTGCGCGCGTCCCTCCCGGAATGCCGTATTCGATCTGGCAACTCGCCCAGCACATTCGCCTTACGCAGCGCGATATTCTGGAGTTCTGCGTCGATTCAGAATATCACGAGCGGCGCTGGCCGGACGACTACTGGCCTGAACCGGCCATTCCACCCGGGGACGCGGAGTGGCATGCTTGCGTTGCCGCCGTCCGCAGCGATCGCGACGCGCTCGCCCGCCTCGTGCGCGACGGTAACCGAAGCCTGATGGCCCCACTCCCTAACGGTACCGGCCAGACCCTGCTTCGCGAAGTGCTCCTGGTGATCGATCACTCGGCATATCACATCGGACAGATAATCGTCGTGCGTAAGGCAATGGGGGAGTGGGGAAGGTAGAGAGGTGCGACTGGCGAAGTAGGGAAGAGAAGTGCGAAGTGCGAAGGGCGAAAAAAAACAAAAAGTGCGAAGGCGAAGTGCGAAGTGCGCCGAAGTTGTTTCGCACTTCGCCATTCGCAATTCGCACGTTTCGCAATTCGCAATTCGCAATTCGTTTCACTTCTTTGCGAATCAGCCACTCTCCTTCGCTTCCTCCCTCCCCCCCCGCACCACTTCTTCGATAAGCGCCCGCACATCCTCTTCGCCGGTTCGGAAGTTCACGATGCACGCGCGCAACAGATAGTTCCCGTCGATTACCGCATTGGTGAGAAATGCTTTTCCCTCTGCCTGTACGCGCTCCATGATCGACTTGTTCAGCCTGTTAAATTCATCCTGGCTCCGGGCCACAGCGTCTCGCTTCCCCACATAGCGAAACGTACATATCGACAGGCCCACCGACTTCGCCTCCAGCTCATCGTGCTCATCCGCCATCTCGTACATGCGCTTTGCCAGCCGGATATCCTCGGCGATCATCTGCTCGTAGCCGGAGCGACCAACCTGCCGTAGGCCAAGCCATATCTTCAGCGCACGAAAGCCACGGGTGTTCTGCGGACTCCACTCGTGGTAGTAGAGAGGCGGATCGGGATCCTCGATGGCATCGGGGTAGTATGGCGGATGATAGCTGAACGCATCTCGCAACACCTGGGGATTGCGAACGAGAACGCACCCCGCCTCGATGGGTGCGTATAACCATTTGTGCGGATCGATGGCAACCGAATCGGCCTGATTGAGAGCCCTGAGATCGCCTGGCGCGTCAGGCAGCATCGCCGCCGGCGCACCGTAGGCGCCGTCGACGTGAAACCAGATCTTGTGTTCGCGGGCGATCGATGCCAGCTCGCCGAGTGGATCGATTGCCCCAGTGCTCACCGAGCCGGCGGTACCGATGATGACCACCGGGCGATCGCCGGAGGCGACGTCGCGAGCTATCGTCTCGCGCAGGTCGTCGGGCCGAATGCGTTCCTTTTCGTCGACGGAGATCCAGCGTATCGCATCGGTCCCGATCCCGGAGAGATCCGCCGCCTTCTGAACCCAGGTGTGCGTTGCCGCCGACGCGTAGATGCGCAGAGGCGGCAGGTCCCGGATTCCCTGTGACCGCACCGCGCCACCTAACATGTTGGCTCGCGCGGCCCATACACCGGCGATGTTGGCCATGTTCCCGCCGCTCACCAGCACGCCGCTGGTCCCCGCGGGCATCCCTACCAGCTCGGCGATCCAGCGGACCGTCTGCGCCTCCATCTCCGTCGCCATCGGCGAAAGTGA
>JBGTNB010000240.1:0-3240 GCA_041743285.1 Gemmatimonadaceae bacterium | reverse complement strand
CCACAAGGCACTGGATTGCGTCGGCGATCTTGCGCTGGCGGGCAAGCGCGTGCGCGGACGCATCACGGCGCACAAGCCGAGCCATCGTGGAACCGTGATGCTTGTAAGGGAGCTCGTGACAATGGCAGACGAACAGCCGCGGACGCTCGGCATCGAAGAAATCATGAGGGTGCTTCCGCACCGGTATCCGTTTCTGCTGGTCGATCGGATCGAGGATTTCGAGCCGGGCAAGCGGATCGTCGGCATCAAGAACGTCACAATCAATGAGCCCTTTTTTCAGGGACATTTTCCAGGGCATCCGATCATGCCCGGCGTGCTCCTCATCGAGGCGATGGCTCAGGTGGGAGGGATGCTTCTGATGGGCGCCATCGAGGACCCTGAGAGCAAGGTCGTGTACTTCATGTCCCTCGACAAGATCAAGTTCAGACGTCCCGTAAAGCCCGGCGACCAGATCCGCTTCGAGCTCGACATGCAGCATATTCGTGGCAGCGTCTGCAAGATGCGCGGGGTGGGCTACGTGGATGGCAACGTGGTGGTCGAAGCGGACATGGCCGCGATGATCCGGGATCGATGACCGCCCGCATCCACCCGACGGCGCTCATCTCGCCTGACGCGCAAATCGGGGATGGTGTCGAGATAGGCGCATTCGCGATCGTCGGAGAGGACTGCGTCATTGGCGATGGATGCATACTGGCGCCGCGGGTTTCACTGGAGCAGGGTGTGCGTCTGGGCACCAACGTGAAAGTCGGAGTCGGCACCGTGCTGGGTGGAGACCCACAGGACCTGAAGTTCGCCGGTGAGAGAACGACCGTGGAGATCGGCGACGATACGATCATCCGCGAGTATGCAACCATCAATCGCGGCACCGCGCAGTCCTTCAAGACGAGTATTGGACGCAAGTGCTTTGTGATGTCATACGTGCACCTTGCGCACGACTGCCACGTTGGGGACGGCGTCATCCTGGCGAACGGTGTACAGTTGGCTGGCCACGTAACGATTGAAGACCGCGCCATTCTCTCCGGACTCACCGCCGTCCACCAGTTCGCGCGGATCGGTCAGTTCGCCTTTGTCGGAGGAATGACGCGCGTATCGCAGGATGTTCCGCCCTATCTCAAGGCCGTGGGGAATCCCATGAAGTTGTACGGACTGAATAGTGTGGGTTTGCGGCGCAACAATTTCGACGAAGGGGTTCTACGAGAGCTCAAGCGAGCCTATCGAATGCTTTTCCGGTCCGAACTGAACGTGTCCCAGGCGCTGGAGAAGGCTCGGGCCGAGTTGGAAATGCATGAGGAGATCGAGCGCTTCCTGAACTTCGTGGAGACCTCGCAACGCGGTGTGGCAATGTGACCGGCCGCACTCGCATGGGAACTGTGGGGGCCGGCGGACTAGGGTTCCACCACATCCGTCTGCTGCGCGACATGCCCGACGTGGACTTCGTCGGGTTCGTCGAGACACGCCCGGAGCGGGCCGCCGAGGTCGCGGCCGAGTTGAACGTGTCGGTGCTCGACAGCGTCGAAGCTCTGGTGGAAAAGACTGATGCGATAACCGTAGTGGTGCCCACACCTGCGCATTACGAGGTCGCAAAAATAGCACTGGCGGCGGGACGCCATGTATTGATCGAGAAGCCGATTGCCGCTACGCTGGACGAGGCCGACGAGTTGCTGGCGATTGCGGCGCGTACCGGCGCCCTTGTGCAGACCGGGCACATCGAGCGATTCAACAGGGCGATCCGTGCGGCGCTTCCTCACATCGATGAACCGCGATTCATCGAGAGCGACCGGCTCGCGCCGTTCAATCCACGCGGGTCCGATGTTGCCGTCGTCCTCGATCTCATGATCCACGACATCGATCTGGTCTTTTCGCTGGTCGGCGGCCGCGTGTCCGATCTTCAGGCAGTGGGCGTGCCGGTTCTAACGCCGTCCGTCGATATTGCGAATGCGCGGCTCGTTTTCGATTCGGGCGCGGTGGCGAACATCACTTCGAGCCGCGTGTCGCGCGAGCGGCTGAGGAAGATCCGGATCTTTCAGCCTAGCGGATATCTCTCGCTCGATTTGGCGCAAGGAAATGGCGAATTCTACAGGCTGCGCAAGGATGTGGATCTGGCGACGCTGGCGAAAGCGCCCCTGGAAATGGCTGCGTTCGTCGAGCGCGTCCCTCTTGAAGCGGCGGAAGGTGAGCCATTGCGACTGGAGTTCGAGAGCTTCCTCGCGGCGGTCGAAGGTCGTCAGGCGGTCGAGGTCTCGGGAGAGGCGGGGCGTGAGGCACTCGCAGTAGCGCTGCGAATCGTCCGCGAGATAGAACGGGGGCTGCCATCACTGGCCGGAGCGCATGGCCGATGAGGTGCTGTTCGTCGCCGGCGAAACGTCCGGCGACTTGCATGCGGCAGTTCTCGCGACGGAGTTGCACGCATTGCGTCCCGACCTTGCCCTGACCGGCGTTGGGGGGGACCGCATGTCGGAGGCCGGGATAAGACTTTTCGAGCGCTCTGACCGCCTGGCCGTGATGGGTTTCGTCGAGATACTGCGGTACGTTCCCCGCCACATCGCGCTGCTGCGGGACATCCGGCGCCGATTGCAGAGTGGCAGTGTTCGGCTGGTGATTCTCGTCGATTATCCGGGCTTCAACCTCAAGGTCGCGAAGGCGGCGCATCAGGCCGGCGTACCCGTGCTGTACTACATTGCGCCCCAGGTATGGGCATGGCACGAGAGCCGGGTCAAGACGATGGCCAAGGTCATCGATCGCGCGGCGGTAATATTGCCTTTCGAGGAGAAGTTCTTCACCGAACGAGGGGTGCGCGCAACTTTCGTTGGCCATCCGCTGCTCGATCGTGCAACATCGCTTCCCGACCGTCGAACTGCGCGCGCTGAGCTAGGGCTGGGAGAGGATGAGCCGGTGCTCGCTGTTTTCCCTGGCAGTCGGGCGCAGGAGGTCGAGCGACTGCTGGACGTCTTCGTGAGCGCCGGGCGACTGGTGGAATCACGGGTACCTCGTTTACGGGTGGTCGTGAGCGTGGCACCGGGAATGGAGGTCGATGAATCGCGGTGTCCGTATCCGCTCGTCCGCGGAAAGTCGTTCACGGTACTTCGCGCGGCGACCGCGGCGTTATGCAAGAGTGGAACGACCACTCTCGAAGCGGCGGTCACCGGGACACCGCTCGTCGTGGCCTATCGCACGAGCGGGTGGAGCTACGCCATTGCGCGGAGACTGGTGCGCATTCCGCACATCGCGCTCGTGAACATC
>JBGTNB010000239.1:0-9021 GCA_041743285.1 Gemmatimonadaceae bacterium | reverse complement strand
GCGTTCGGCGGATTGGATGCAGTGGACCGACGCGTTCTCTCCAAATCGAGCTGGAAGTTCTCGATGCACAAGCGGCTCATCGCGCCGACCATGCGACAGGTGGCATTTCCATGGGAGCGGGAGGAGCTGGACGTGTTTCTGAGAGCCCTGGACCGGCTGTACGCGGCAATTCCCGCGGCCACTGGTTCGCGGCTCATCCTCGATGCTTCGAAGTGGCCGATGTACGGCGCGAAGGTGTCGAGGCTCCCCTCGGAAGAGCTATACATCCAGCATCTGATGCGAGACCCCCGCGCGGTGGCATTCTCGTTCACACGCACGAAGGTGAAGCCGGGGGAGATGTTCATCCCGCCCCAAAGCGTCGTCAAGACCGTGGGGTACTGGCTGGCAGTGAACCCTGCCGTGGAGCGATTCTGGAACGCCGAGTCGAATCCCCGCTACATGCGGATGACTTACGAGTCGTTCATCAGATCGCCGCGCGCGACGTTGGAGCGAATACTGAGTTTCGTCGGCGAGCCTGGACTTCCGCTACCTCTGCGAGGCGATCGGACTGTTTCAGTGACCCCTGCTCACTCGGTCGCGGGGAACGAGAGTCGATCCGCGCGGGGCGATCTCCAACTGCGGTTGGACGACGAATGGCGGGAAAAGATGCCTGGCCGAAGCCGGAAGTTGGTGGAGTCGCTTACCTGGCCACTACTTCTGAGGTACGGCTATGAGGGACGCGCGACACGCGCACGCGCCCCCGAAACCGAGGAGCTGGAGCCCACGTAAGGACCATCGCGCCTCTTTTGTTCCCCAGGCGCTAACAAACTCGCGCCGGAGGTGGTGAGCCGTGCCGATCGAAGGGTACGTCCTCCTCAAGATCGCGGAGACGCTCGTCTTCGGAATGATCGTGGTCGTAATCGGCGGTCCTTTCGCGCGCATGCTGGCGCACCGTCTCGATCGTCGCGATTCGCCTCCGCAGGCGCTGCAGGAAATGGCCGACCGCCTTACGCGAGTCGAGCAGTCGGTGGCCACGGTAGGCTCGGACGTCGTGAAGCTGGCCGAGGTTCAGCGGCTCACGTCGCGTCTGCTGGCGATCGAGTCCCCGCAACGAGCCGATCGCTCACCCCTTTCAGTAAGTACCAGACGGTGAGCGCAGCCACCGCCGCGGTCTGTCCGTCGCGGTCGACCTCGGGGTTCAGCTCCACCACATCGGCGCTTCGGATGTTCGGCGCGGCACCTGCCCGATAGGCGGCTTCGAACCAGAGCTCGACGGACAATCCACCGGTATTCGGCGCGCTGACCCCCGGCGCGGCCACGCGGTCGACCGCATCCAGATCGAAGCTCGCCATGATGGCCGTGTTCGCGTCATGGAAGAGCTTGAGCGTCGTGGCGCGGGTCACATCGCGGCGCCAAACGCTTTCGCCGTGCGCTCTGGCGTATGCCAGATGAGAGGCGGCAACGGAGTACGGCTGCAGTCCGGCGACGGCATAGCGCCTGGCAATTCCGGACGGATGCTCCAGCGCCTGACGAAAAGGAGTGCCGGAAGTACCAGCGGCATCCATTGGCTCGCGCACATCGCAGTGCGCATCCCAGTTCACGATGCTCACCGGTATTCCGGCGCGCACATATCCCAGAAAATGGCCATAGGCGGTTTCGTGTCCGCCGCCGAGTACGATCACCATCACGCCCTGCTTCAGAAACGGCGCGATGCGCTCGCCCAGACGGTCCTGGTCGCGCTCGAGGTTGCCGGTCATAGCGATGTCGCCGATATCGCTCGTGCGGCGGGCAACCCGGAGAAATGCATCCGGCGCCTCGGCGTCGGGGGTCAGCCGGCCAAGCGCCTGACGAATGGCCGCTGGCCCACCCGCGGCACCGGTTCTCCCCTTGCTTCGTGCCACGCCCTCGTCGCAGGGGAAGCCTATCAACGCAACGAGGGGGGGCGTACCCGACGCCAGATCGCGCCCGAGTAGATCGCGCAAGCGTGGATCGTAAGTGTCTGACATGAGTCTCAGCCTCGAAGCGCGCGCTCGAGCTCCGTCGAAGCATCGGTGCCCGAATCACGATACTTGACGATCACCGGAGTCTGCACCGCGAGTCCCCGATCACGAGCCCATTGGCCATCCAGAGTTCGCGCCCCCGGCACTACCACCGCGCCGGCTGGAATCTCCAGCGGATCGCCATCTCTGCCGCGATACACTACTTCGCGAACGAGGTCGTAGACGGGCACGCCGTGAGTGAGTATGACACCTGACGCTAGCACCGCACGCTCGCGGACGATCGTTCCCTCGTAGACGCCGCAATTGCCGCCGACGAATACATCATCCTCGATGATCACCGGCGTGGCGTTGACGGGCTCCAGCACTCCACCGATCTGTGCCGCGGCGCTCACGTGAACGCGCGCGCCTATCTGCGCGCACGATCCGATGAGTGCATGGGAATCGACCATCGTACCTTCGCCTACCCACGCTCCGACGTTGATGAACATCGGCGGCATGCATACTACACCGGGCGAGACAAACGATCCTCTGCGGACGGTCGATCCTCCGGGCACTATGCGAACACCATCTCCAAGGGCGAGCGACTGCGTCGGAAAGGTGTGCTTGTCGAAGAATCGAAAAGGCGATTGGGGTGCCGGAGACATGTCGATCACTCTGCCGAAACGAAAGCCGAGCAGAATGCCACGTTTCACCCATGGAACGGCATGCCAGCGTCCATCCGGATCTCGTTCCGCCGCGCGAACGTGGTTTCGTTCCAGCGCGTCGAGCAGCCCGAGGACGACAGCTTCCGTATCCGGCGGCAACGCGGCGCCGGCCGGTGTATTGGCGCGCGATTCGATGGCTCTCTTCAGAGCGTCGACGTCGGTTACGCTCATCGTGAGGCAGCAAAATGCATCAGAGGGCGCCGCAGATCCACAGCGCCTCCCGCAGCGCAGCATCGTGATGGGGATCCAGCGGCACAAGCGGCAGCCGGAGTACGTTCTCGATCTTGCCCATGCTGGCGAGGGCCGCCTTGGCCGGTATCGGATTCGATTCCAGGAACGCGGCGCTCATCCAGGGCAGCAGTCGTTCCTGCACCGTCCGCGCCTGATCGATCGCGCCCGCCCGGCAGTGCTCTACGAGCAACGCCATGAGCTTGGGCGCGGCGTTCGACGTCACCGAGATCACTCCGTCGCCGCCGGCGGCCATTACGCCGAGTGTGAGAGCGTCATCGCCCGACAGTACACTGAAGTGCGGTGGACGCTCGCGCAGAATTTCCTGGATCTGCACAAGATTGCCTGACGCTTCCTTGATTCCTGCAATGTTCGGGATCTCACTCAGCGCCAGCGTCGTGCGTGGCTCGATGTTGCTGCCGGTACGACCCGGAACGTTGTACACGATCACTGGCAGGTCGGTTGCATCGGCGATCGCACGAAAGTGCTCGATGATTCCGCGTTGCGGCGGCTTGTTGTACATCGGCGAAACGTGCAGCAGCTGCGTGGCCCCGGCATCGCGCATTGCCTTCGACATCTGGATTGCACGCTTTGTATCGTTCGAGCCCGCTCCCGCCACGACCGGCACGCGTCCAGCCACCCGATCAGACACCAGCCGGACGACATGTGAGTGCTCGTCAGGCGTGAGCGTTGCCGCCTCCCCCGTCGAGCCGCACGGGACGAGAAAGTGAATCCCCTCGGCGATCTGCCAATCGACCAGTGCGATGAGAGCCGGTTCGTCCACCCCGCCATCGCGGGTAAACGGCGTTACCAGCGCCGTTCCGCAACCCCATAGTCGTGCGGTCATCTCTTCCTCACTGCGTGCCTGTCGAAGTGTTCACGAGAGCGTGGTCGAGCAGGTCGTCCATGCCGAACATTCCGCGCTTTCCCTCCTGCCAGCGCCCGGCCAGCCATGCCGCCGCGGTGAGCGCACCCTCGGCGAACACGAGTCTGTCACGAGCCTCATGCACGATTCGCAGTTGCTCGAAGGTACCGTCCACGACCAGCTCGTGAGTGCCGGGCACGTGCCCGACCCGAACGCTGGTAACCGGCACAGCCGTTCCCCACGCCTGCTGCACGCGGTGCTGCAGTTCGATGGCCGTTCCCGATGGAGCATCGCGCTTGGCCGCGTGGTGCGTCTCCACAATATGTGGGGCGAACCCGGGTAGCGCCGAGAACATCCGGGCGGCATGGGCGGCGGCGCGCCAGAGCACGTGCACGCCTAACGCAAAGTTGGGTGACCATAGCAGTGCGCCGTCGTGGTCGCGCACAGACCGCTCCACTCGGTCGCGCTGGTTCAGCCAGCCCGTCGTTCCACTCACGATCGGGCGCCCGGCACCGGCCAGCCGCACGAGCAGCGTCGGGGCATCGGCGGGCGTGGTGAACTCAACTGCCACGTCTGCGTCCCGCACCGCGCCAAGCAGCTTCTCATCATCCTCCGTTTGTTCCCGGCCAAGTTGCCCCACCACCGTCCATTCATGTGCCTCGGCCAGTGCCCGCACCGCGTTCCCCATTCTTCCGTTGCCAATTATCAGGATGCGCAGTGCAGTCATTGCGCGTGCTCCGATGCGAGCGGGGGCCGTGCTGAAGCCTCCGCCTGACCAACGGCACCGAAGAAGGCGGCATGCAGGGCACGCATGGCCGTCGGAAGCCGCTCATCGTCGACCAGAATCGTAAGGTTGATCTCCGTCGCGCTGAGTGAGAGCATGTGCACACGTATGTCGCCGAGCGCGTCGAGCGCCCTCGCCATCGTCCGGCTGCCGCCGCCGATCCCCGAGCCAACTATCGCTACAATGGCGCGCCGCCGCTCGATAGCAACGTCACCGAACGGAGCCAGGTCGACCAGCAGAGGTTCGAGCCGCGAAGGATCATCGACGGTCACCGACACGGACACTTCGGAAGTTGCGACGACGTCGATGGACACGCGGTGTCGCTCGAATACCTCGAAGATGCGTCGCAGCACGCCGTGCGCCAGGAGCATTCGCGGCGAGCGGACGCGCACAACCGTGACATCGCGTTTACCGGCTATTGCCGTCACATCACGAATCGGAGCCGATGCGGTGATCCGGGTGCCGCGGCCAGCCGGGTTGCGTGAGTTGAAGATGTAGACGGGAATTCCCCGCTGGACGGCGGGGACGATCGCACTCGGATGAAGGACCTTTGCGCCGAAGGTGGCAAGCTCCGACGCTTCATCGAAACGGATCTCCTCGATGAGCCTGGCGTCGGGAACAATGCGTGGATCCGCTGTTAGCATGCCATTCACGTCGGTCCATATCTCGATCGCCTCGGCATCGAGAGCGGCTCCAAGAAGCGCCGCTGTGAAATCGGACCCCCCACGGCCAAGCGTAGTCGGAATGCCCTGTGCCGTACCGCCGACGAAGCCGCCTAACACCGGAACGTCGCCGCTGGTCAATCGTGGGAGCACTCCGTCTCGGGCGGCTCGAGCTATTGCGTCGAACCGGGGGGCGGCGCGGCCAAAGGCGTCGTCAGTGATGATGATCTCGCGCGCGTCGAGCTCCACGCCGGGAATGCCGCGCCGACGGAAGGCTGCCACTACGAGCGGGGCCGAGCACAACTCGCCAAATGAAGCGATCGCGTCCTGACTACGCGGAGTGAGGTGCCCGAGCACGGAGAGGGCGGCGGCCAGGTTGGCCACCTCATCCCACAGCGCGCTCAGATCCCCGCATAGGTCATCCGCTTCGGCACCCGGACCAAGGAGCGTTTCAGCGGCAGTAAGATGCCGCGCCCGGAGCCCCTCTACGAGTTGCAAGGCGACGATGAGCTGTCCGGATGCGGCTCGTTCAGCGATCTCCAGCAGGGTGTTCGTTACCTCCGCCATGGCCGAAACCACGACCGCTGCTCCGCGCGCCTGCCGCGAGCGGACGATCTCGCAAGCCCGGTCTATTGCCGCCGCGTCTGCCACCGAGGTGCCGCCGAACTTGAGGACGATCACGGCGCCACTTCGTCAGGCACCCATCCATCGGCGACCAGCAGCTCGGCGTTCAGAATAGACGCGCCGGCCGCGCCGCGCACCGTATTGTGCCCACAGGCGACCATCCTTACGTCACCGATGGAATCCCCTCTTACGCGGCCGATGCTCACGCTCATGCCGCCGCCCCGTCCGGCATCGTGACGCGGCTGCGGGCGGTCGGGCTGACGGCACAACACCAGCGGATCGCGAGGTGCGCTCGGCAGGGCGCGTTCCGCGATGGCGGAACGCCAGCCGGCGAGCACGGAAAGCACATCGTCAGGTGAGGCTCGCCGGCCCAGCGTAATGGCCATCGAGGCTGTGTGCCCGTTCTCGACAGGCACCCGGTGCACCTGTGCGCTGACCCGCATCGGCGCGTGCTCGATCGCTCCGCCGCGAAACATGCCCAACATCTTGGGAGTTTCGGTCTCGATCTTCTCCTCTTCACCTCCGCCGATGAACGGAATGACGTTGCCGAGTATGTCGAGGGTGGGCACGCCGGGGTAACCGGCGCCTGACACCGCCTGCAGGGTAGCGACGAACACCTTCTCGATGCCAAACGCGCGCTGGAGCGGAGTCAGTGCCATGGTGAGCACGATGGCGGCGCAATTGCCATTCGCGACGATGCCTCCCCTCCAGCCACGCCGCGCCCGCTGAGCCTCGAGAAGCTGCAAGTGATCGGCATTCACTTCAGGGATCACCAGCGGAACGTCCGCATCCATCCGGTGGTTTCGCGCGTTTGTGAGCACCATGCGACCTGCGCGCGCGAATGCCTGCTCGACGTCCCCGGCCACCGATGAATCGAGCGCGGAAAAGACGATCGGAGCGCTGACGACGTCCGGATCGCAGGCGAGGACGGAAAGCCTCGCCGCGTCGTCAGGCATGTGGTCGGCAATCCAGTGTGCAGCTTCGGAATACGCCTTTCCCACGGAACGCTCCGAGGCTGCCACCTCGGCGAGCTCGAACCATGGATGCGCGGCCAGCAAGCGGATGAACGTTTGACCGACCGCCCCGGTAGCCCCGAGCACGGCAACGGGAATTTTCGGCCGCGGAACGTTCACGATGAATCTTCCGACATCAGGGCCCGTGCGAGTCGCGCGTAGGCATCGACTGCCGCGGTCAATTCCGCCACCTCGATGTGTTCGTCCTCGGTGTGCGCGACATGAATCGATCCCGGGCCGAAAAGCAGCGGCGTGCCCCACCTGTCGAGCAGTGGAATGTCGCTCGTGTAGGCGACCGCCGCTGTTTCGAATCCGGGTATGGTGCGGAATCGCTGGGCCGGAATGGTCGAGCCGTATTCGAGCTCGGCTCGTCCGTCCACCCATTTCTCCAGCCTCGACTTCACGTCCTCCACATCGCCGACCAGCCTGAACATCAACTCGGCCTCCGCGCGCTCGGGCACAATGTTGGCCTCGGTACCGCCTCGAATGGTGCCGATGTTCACCGATGTTCCGCCAAGAACGGGGTCGTGAGGGAGCTCGATGTTGCGCAAGGTTGGAAGCAACTCCAGCAGCGGCTCGATGGCCGATTGTCCAAGGTGCGGATATGCGGAGTGGGCCGCGCGTCCGCGGGTGCGGACTGTCACGCGCAACGATCCCTTGGCGCCGGTGGCCAGCTTGCTCTCGGTTGGCTCGCCATTGATCAACCAGCGACTGGTGGGTCTGAGCTGATTGGCAGCTCTCGCTCCATCCGACCCCTTCTCTTCGCCGACGACGAACAGCAGATCGATGCGCTCTTCGCCGTCGCTAGCCAGGCGATCGGCGGCGGCGAGCATCGCCGCGGCGATGCCCTTGGCGTCGGCGGCGCCGCGTCCGTATAACCGCCCGTCGCGTAAGGCGGGAGGGGCGTATGGTGGCACCGTATCCAGATGCGTGGATAGTGTCACCACACCGCCGCGGCGGGACGCCCATACGTTTCCTCGTCCCGGAGTGACCTCCTGCACGCGTACGCTCCAACCGCGCGCAACGAGCCATCGGGCGACGAACTCGACGGCCGCACCTTCGTTGAAAGTCGGCGAGTCGATCGCAAGCAGTTCGGCGGCCAGCGCAACCACGTCTGTCATGCGCTCAAACTAGCGCGGCCCTCGCAGCGCGCCAGCGGCGTATTCGGCAAGCAATGGTTCGCATGGAGAAGATCGAGGCTGAGCGTCATGGGAAACGGGAAAGGGGAAACGGGAAACGTTTCTTCGCACCAACTCCATTTCCCGTTTCCCATTTCCCGAGAAGTCGAACCAGCACGGCGGAAAGCGTGTCGCCATGACGTGGCAAGGCGATATCTTGCCTGAATGCGCCGCTGAAGATGCGGCAGTATTCCGAACCTTCAACACCGATATTGTGCAACGATACGTCCTCGTGGTGGGCGTTCTGACGGTGCTTGCCTCTGCCCGCGGCGCGCCGGCGCAAAACGCATTCAACGTTGCCTCCGCGCCTCCGCCCGGATATGACCGGGGAGCGGGACAGCGCGATGCGCGCGCGCACCTCACGGCGCTCATTCGGCTCGACACGCAGAATCCGCCCGGCAACGAGATGCTTGTCGCCGCGTACTTCGATTCGGTACTCAAGCGGGTTCCGGGAATCGAAACTCGCATTCTCGACGTTGGCAACGGGCGCGCGAACTTCGTTGCGCGCCTGCGTGCGGCCAATCCGACCAGGCGTCCCGTTCTCGTTATGGGGCACATGGATGTCGTCGGCGCCGATACCGCCAAATGGGACACGCCGCCATTCGAACCCACCGAGCGGGATGGTTTCCTCCATGGCCGCGGAGCTATCGATGACAAAGGCCCTCTCGCCGCAACGTTGTCGGCACTCGTACAGCTTGCTGCTCAGCGAGACCGCCTGCAGCGCGACATAATTCTGCTCGGCACGGCCGCCGAGGAGGGAGGAAGCGTAGGGATCGACTGGGTAGTCGACAGCGCGTTCGACATGATTCGCGAGGCCGAGTTCGCGCTCAACGAGGGCGGTCGCGTTCGGATGCGTGACGGGCGCTTGTTCACGGTGAACATCCAAACGACGGAGAAAGTCTCCTACAACGTGTTGGCGAGCGCGCGCGGACCGAGCGGGCACGGATCCGTGCCGCTGCCCGACAACGCACTCGCCGCGCTCGC
>JBGTNB010000238.1:0-19025 GCA_041743285.1 Gemmatimonadaceae bacterium | reverse complement strand
ACGGCGGGCGGCCGACGCCGCATTCGAGCGCTGGGCTCAACGAGGCAATGCATCGGAGCGTGATGTACGGATAGCTCTACTTGCCGTTGCGGGGCGTCCGGCAAGCGACGACAGTCCGCCGCCGGTGGACGCCGAAATTCCCCCGGAAGCAGTCGCGCTGGCGCTAGGCGCGGACGTCAGGCTCCGCATAACGATGGCGGAATCGAGCGGGGGAGGACGCTTCACGGTGCGCCTTCGCGGAGATGTCGCGCCGATTACCGCCGCGCGGATTCTCGAGTTGGCTCGGGCGGGATACTACGACGGGCTGACATGGCACCGTGTGGAGCACGACTTCGTGATCCAGGGCGGAAGCCCTGGGTCTAACGAGTACGTGGGTCTCGACCGATACTTCCGTGACGAACTAGGCACGGTGCCGCACCTGCGCGGAACGGTCGGCATGAGCACGCGCGGCCACGACACCGGAGACGCGCAATGGTTCATCAACCTGAAAGACAATCTTCGCCTGGATGACGACTACACGGTCTTTGCCGAAATAGTAGACGGCATCGACGTGGTGGACGGAATTCTCGAGGGTGATGTCATCGAGACCATCGTCGCGCTACAAGCGAGAGATTGAGCTAGGGCGGACTCGGTGGGCGGGAAAACGGGAAAGGGGAAACGGGAAAGGGGAAACGTTTCTCCGCACCGACTCGTTTCCCATTTCCCGTTTCCCATTTCCCATTTCCCATTCCCCTGCCCGTTTCCCGTTAAGTTATGCCGCATATTCCCGCCCCTGTCCCCATCCATGTCACTTGACGCGTCCAATCGAGCGATAGTCCTGAATGGTCTGGGAAAACGCTTCGGCAGACGGTGGGTACTGCGCGGAGTGACGTTGGAGATCGCGGGCGGCGAGGCTGTAGGGCTGCTCGGATCGAATGGCAGCGGCAAGAGCACGATCTTGCGGGTTCTTGCGACGTTGATAAAACCGAACGCTGGCTCCGGTACGGTGAACGGCTTGGACCTGGTTGTGGACGCCGCCGCGGTGCGTACGCATGTCGGATACCTGGCACATACGCCCGGACTCTACGACGATCTTACGGCGAGAGAGAATCTGCTTTTCGCCGCAGACATGCTTGGAGTGCCCTACGCCGGGGCGGACGCCGCGCTCGATCGCGTCGGGTTGACGAAGGCCGCAAACGACCGAGTGCGCGGTTTCTCAGCGGGGATGCAGCGGAGGCTCGCCATAGCACGGCTCGTCCTGCGAAACCCGAAATTCCTGCTTCTAGATGAGCCGTACAGCAACCTCGACTCGGATGGAGTAGACCTCGTCAACTCGATCGTAGGCGACATTGTGCGATCGGGGGGCGCAGCGATCATTGCGCTCCACGAGCTCGCGCCAGCTCGGCAGACCCTCCAGCGTTCGCTCACGATTCTCGATGGGCGCATTGCCGGAGTCCTTTCCTCGAACGTAGCCAGCGTGGTTCCGGCGCCCATTCCGGTCACCCGCTAATGGCGTGGCGGGATGATTGGCGTCGCGTGCGCGCGATTGCCCGAAAGGATTTGACGACCGAGTTACGGGCGAAGGTGGGGTTCAACAGCATGGCGTCGCTCGGAGTGACGATCCTCGTTCTCCTCGGGCTGGCACTGGGCCCTGACGCCCAGGCCCTCCGCAACGCGGCGGTTGGGGCAGTTTGGCTCGCCGCGCTGTTCTCCGGTGTACTGGCATTCAGCCGCTCGTTCCAGGTGGAGTTGGAGAGCGGTGCGCTCGAGTCGCTGCTACAGTATCCCGGCCCCCGATGGACGCTCCTTGCGGGAAAACTGCTCGGCAATCTGATTTTCATTACCGCGATGGTTGGAATACTGGTCGTCGTGGGCGTTGTATTGTTCGGTGTCACCATACCTGCCGACTGGCCCAAGCTGCTCGGCGTGCTGGTTCTGGGTACTGTGGGGCTGGTCATCATGGGTACCTTCTACGCGTCGATGGCGAGCCGGAGCCGAGCGAGGGAGGTGCTGCTCCCTTTGCTGCTATTTCCCATGCTGGTGCCGGTTCTCCTCGCTGCCACGGCGGCGTCGAAGGCGCTGCTGGGTGCGGATCTGATGCACGAGTCGGGCGCCTGGATCAGGCTGCTCGCCGCCTATGACCTCGTTTTCCTCATCGCCACGTTCCTTGCCTTCGAGCACGTCATTGAAGCCTAGCGCTCAGTCTCTGCGGTCAACCGCCGAGTCGGGCGAATACAGTCGGCCCGAAATCCGGCGGACGAGCATCTGGCTCGGGATCGCCGGCTTTGCCGCGGTGATCGCGGCACAGGTCTTTGCCGTCATCACATCGCCGGCCGAGCGAGACATGGGTCATTTGCAGAAGATCATGTATGTGCACGTACCGGCGGCCTGGATGACGTTCCTCGCGTTTTTCGTGGTGCTCGTATTCAGCGTGCGATACATGTGGCGCCGCAACGAGAACGACGATCTCCTCGCCGCGGCGGCGGCCGAGGTCGGAGCGGTATTCAACGGCCTAACGCTTTTGCTGGGAATGATATGGGGACGGCCGGCGTGGGGTGTGTGGTGGGTGTGGGATGCACGCCTGACGTCTACGCTCGTCCTGTTCCTCATTTTCGTGGGCTACCTGGCGTTGCGCGCCCTCGTGGATGACGCCGATCAGCGTGCACGGTGGTCAGCGGCGGTCGGCGCGATCGGGGCGATCAACGTGCCGATCGTCTACATGTCCGTGACCTGGTGGCGAACGCTGCATCAACCCCCATCGAGCCCCTCCACGCTCGATCCGGCGTATACATTGGGGCTGCGGCTCAATGCGATTGCGCTCCTCGTGTTGATGATCTACTTCATCGCCAAGCGCTATGAGATCGCGCGTGTCGAACGGGCCGCCGAACACATGGCCCAGGCGTCTGCGATGAGAGGCGCGTAAGATGATCGAATCGAATCCCGCATTCATTGTCGCGGCGTACGCCGTCACGTGGATCGTATTGATCGGCTACTCTCTGCGGCTTGTCCGCAAGGATCGGAAGGTGCATTCCGAGTATGAGTCAATGGTGTACAGAAACCGTGGGGAAACCGGGCAATGAGTCGCAAATGGGTATTGGCAGGTGCGGGCGTGATCCTCGCTGTTTTCGCCTGGCTGACGTTCGGCGGGCTCGAGAAAAACGTCGTGTTCTTTCTCACGCCGCAGGAGTTGTTGGCCAAGGGCGATGCGGGCGTCGATGTGCCAGTCCGGCTCGGCGGCCAAGTGAAGCCGGGCTCGATGACCTGGGATGCGAAAACGCTCGATCTCCGCTTCACGGTTACCGACGGCGCGCGCGATGTGCAGGTGCACTCGACAGGCGCTCCGCCGCAGATGTTCCGCGATGGCATGGGCGTGATCGTCGAAGGGCGTTACGGCAGCGGCGGCGTATTCGACGCAACCAGCCTGATGGTGAAGCACTCGAACGAGTACCGTGCGCCGGAGCCGGGTGAGGAGGCGCATGAGAAATACAAGACGCTGATCGAGCAGTCCGCGCCGTGACAGGTCTCATCGCGCACAATGCGCTGCTAGTGTCGGTGGCGGTGATTGCCTTCGGAGCCATCATCACCCCGATCGCCATCCGCTCCGATCGGCGTGAGTGGCTGCAGCTCACTTACGGCGCTGTCTACACCAACTTCGCGCTGGTCAGCCTTGCGACTGCGCTGATGATATATGCGCTCGTCACGCACGACTTCTCGGTATCGTACGTGGCGGCGGTAGGAAGCCGGTCGACCCCGCTGCTGTTCACGGTCATTTCGCTGTGGGGCGCGCTGGAGGGCTCGATCCTCTTCTGGGCGTGGGTGCTCGCGCTGTACGCGGCAGCGGTCGTGTGGTTTCATCGGCGCCGCCCTGGAAACCTGGTGCCTTACGCATCGATGATGATGCTCGCTGTTGCCGGCTTCTTCGCCATCCTCCTGGCGGGGCCGGCCGATCCCTTCGTGCCGGTGTGGCCTGTACCGGCCGACGGGCCGGGACCGAACACGCTCCTGCAGAACCACATCCTGATGGCGGTTCACCCGCCGCTGCTGTATCTGGGCTACGTAGGGATGACGGTGCCGTTCGCGTTCGCCATCGGCGCTATTCTTTCCAACGAGGCGGCATCAAACGACTGGGCGATTCTCTCGCGCCGGTGGATGCTCGCCTCATGGGCATTTCTATCGGCTGCCATCATCGCCGGCATGTGGTGGTCGTACGAGGTACTCGGCTGGGGCGGCTATTGGGCATGGGACCCGGTGGAGAACGCATCGTTTCTCCCATGGCTCACAGCGACCGCCTATCTGCACTCGGTAATGGTGCAGGAACGGCGCAACATGCTGCGGCTTTGGACGCTGAATCTGTGCGTGGCCACGTTCGTTCTGACGATTCTCGGTACATTCC
The DNA here is from genome assembly GCA_041743285.1 of Gemmatimonadaceae bacterium. Classification (GTDB taxonomy): domain Bacteria; phylum Gemmatimonadota; class Gemmatimonadetes; order Gemmatimonadales; family Gemmatimonadaceae; genus JALZIF01. The sequence continues at coordinate 14,653 of JBGTNB010000238.1, read as the reverse complement.
TCACGCGGTCCGGGATCCTGTCGTCGGTGCACGCTTTCACGACTGGCACCATTGGCTACTACTTTCTCGCCTTCATAGCGGTCGTGCTGGTGGCGACGCTGGTGCTGGTCGCCGGAAACTCCGAACGCATTCGAACGAGCGGTAATCTCGGTGGCGTGGCGTCGCGGGAAACGGTGTTCCTGTTGAACAACCTCTTTCTTACCGCCGTTATGTTGACGGTGCTGGTCGGCACGCTGTATCCGCTCGTTGCCGAGGCGATTCGCGGAGTCAAGGTCAGCGTCGGCGAACCGTTCTTCAATCGCATGGCGGTACCGGCGATGGTGGCGCTGATCTTTCTCATGGGCGTGGGCCCGGCCCTGCCGTGGGGCAGCACGACGATCGCCGAGGCGCGCCGGCGAATGATACCCCCAACGATTGGCGCCGTAATTCTGGGCGCAGCGGGTATTCTTGCTGGCGCCCGCGGGCTGTACTCGATTCTGGCATTCGCGTTCGTCGGCTATGCGGTAGTGGGAAATCTGCGCGAGTATTGGATAGGCATGCGCGCCCGCCGCCGGGCGCATGGCGAGGGTTGGGGCACGGCGCTTCTGCGGCTCATGCGTGGCAACCGCCGCCGGTATGGTGGCTACGTGGCGCACATCGGTGTGCTGTTCGTCGCGTTGGGAGTCACCGCGTCCTCCACGTTCCGAAGCGAGCGCGAGGCGACCCTTCTGCCTGGGGAGACGCTCACCGTCGCGGAGCACACGGTGCGACTGAAGAACGTGTGGGGCCGGGAGGAACCGCAGCGGTCCGTGATAGGCGCCACACTCGATGTTTTGGGCAGGAATGGCGAGGTCATCGGCACGGTCGAGCCACGCATGAACTACTATCACGTGTCGGACCAGCCGGTACCCACACCTGATGTACGCAGCAGCCTGCGGGGCGACCTGTACGTCAACCTATCGGCGTTCGAGCCTAACGGCGAGCACGCGACGGTAAAGGTGATCGTCGAGCCGCTGGTGCCATGGATCTGGTTCGGCGGTCTGGTCATGGTGCTAGGCGCCGTCATCGGCATGTTCCATCGCGGGCGGCGCACGACGGTGCCGCCCGCGCCCGTTGCCAGCGAGCCTTTGCCCGAGCCGCGGGTAATGGAGACGGTACCGTGAACTGGAAGCGCGCATCGATCGCGGTGATGGGCGCCGTCCCCTTCATAGCGCTGTTCGCGTACGGCTTCACCCGGGATCCTGGCGAGATCCAGTCGCCGCTCCCCGGGCGCGAGGCACCAGAGTTCGCACTCGAGGTGTTCGCGCCAGGCGAGGCGCCTCTGGCGCGGAAAGTCGGTGACACGATCAGCCTCCGTGAGCTAAACGGTAAGGTGACGGTCGTGAATTTCTGGGCGTCATGGTGCCTTGCCTGCCGCGACGAGCATTCAGCGCTCAGCGAGACAGCCCGCCAGTACGCTGGCAGTCCGACGCAGTTCATCGGTGTGCTGTATAACGACCGGCCGCAGTTGGGTATCGACTGGATCGCCCGGATGGGTGGACAGAGCTACCCGTCGGTCGTAGATGAGCGTTCCCGCACTGCCATCGACTACGGACTGTACGGCGTGCCCGAGACGTTCATCATCGATCCGTCAGGTCGCATCGCGTACAAGCACATTGGGCCAATAACGTCCGGCGTGCTCCAGACCTGGATCGATTCTCTCTTGCCCGGCGCGGCTACCGATACGGCGTCGCTGCTGGAAACCCGGTGACCCGCTATCCGCGGCTGACTGCCGTACTTGTTGCCGCCCTGTGCGTGGCGGGCGTGGTGCCGGCACAGGATGCCAGCTCTCCGCCTCGTCCCAGTCTCTCGGCGTCCGAGGATTCGGCACTCGAAGCCCGTACGTCGGCGTTGGCATCTTCGCTTCGCTGCCCGGTGTGCCAGGGCGAATCCATTCAGGATTCGCCCTCGGAGCTAGCGCAGAACATGCGGGCGGTCGTGCGCGACCAATTGCGCGATGGCAGGACGCCTGACGAAGTCAAGCAGTACTTCGTCTCGAAGTACGGCGAGTGGATTTTGCTCGAGCCGGAGATGAAGGGGCTGAACGTTCTCCTGTACGTGTTTCCGGTGCTTCTCGTGGTAGGAGGCCTCGCTTTGGTCGTGGTTCTCGTCAAACGCTGGACCACTCCACAGCCGGACGTGCAGTAGTCAGGGGTCGCAAGGCTGCGATTGCGATCAGATCCCAACCAACGAACTCGAGCCATGCCATCGCGTTCCCCTGTGGCCTCTTCTCCAAAGTTCTGCAGCAACTGCGGGACGCAACTGAATGCTGGCGCGAGCTTCTGTCACATGTGTGGGGCGCCGGTGGAGGGACGTGGCGCAGGCGCTGCACAGTCGACAGCGCCAGCAACAGAGCCGAACCAGTCCAGCGCCCTTCGCTGGGGCGTGCCGGCCCTAGCGTTAGTGGTGCTCGTGATCCTTACCGCCATGCAGTTCAGCTCCCGCGTGGATCAGACCGATGCCGCGGGTGCCATGCCCCTCGGATCGGGGGCGATGCGCGCACCGGACATTTCGGCCATGTCCCCGCGTGAACGCGCCGACCGCTTGTTCAATCGCGTGATGCTCCTGTCCAGCCAGGGCAAGATGGACAGCGTGGCCTTCTTCGCTCCGATGGCAATAGGCGCGATCGAAGCACTGGCCCCGCTCGACGCGCACCTTCGTTATGATCTTGGCCTGGTGGCGCTCGTGATGGGCGATTCCTCACGCGCGAGAACGGAGGCCGAGGCGATTCTCGCCGGTCACCCGACCCATTTGCTCGGTCTCCTCCTCGCGGCGCGCGCTGCCAATGCTCGGGGTGACGCGACAGCAGAGGCGGAGATTCGCAGCCGACTGTCGGTGGCCGAGCCGGCTGAGCGGGCACGCGCGCTTCCGGAATACGCTGATCACGACGCGGACATTCGCGCCGCTCTCGGATCGGCGCGTCCGCGGTGAGCGGCACCTTTACACAACGCGAGCATACGAAATCCTGCGCTCCGATGATGAATGTGCCATCGCCATCGCAACTGGCTGCGATCGAAGCCGACGCGCGCTCGCTGCTCGTCCTCGCCGGCCCGGGTGCGGGAAAGACATACTGCCTTACAGAGCGAATCAGGTTTCTGATCGAGCGTCATGGCTTCGACCCGGCGCGTATCTGTGCCTTCACATTCACCAACAAGGCCGCCGGGGAGATTGCGCACCGGCTCGAAGCGCGATTGGGCGCGGCCGCCGGGCGCATTACGAGCGGCACCATCCACGCGTTCTGCGCCGCGCTCCTGCGAACGCACGGCGCGGCCGTGGGCCTGGTATCGGGCTTCGGCATCGCCGACGAGGAGTATCAGCTTGGCGTGCTGCGACGCCTTCAGGGGCACCGAAACTGGCATCGAAAGGTGCTTACCCAATTCTCCGCGCACAGGTTCTGCGGGGTAGCGCTCGAGCCTGACGACCAGAAGCTGTTCGAACGATACGAGCGCTTTCTAACCAAGCGGAACCTTGTCGATTACGACATGTTGATACTCCGCGCGGCCGACCTGCTCGAGCGCACGGAGGAGACAGCGTCGATTCGCGGTCGCTGGGACGTGATCCTCGTCGATGAGTTTCAGGACCTTAACCGGGTACAGTACCGGATCGTACGCGCGCTGGCCCACGAGCACCGCCATGTATTCGCAGTCGGCGACCACGAGCAGTCGATCTACTCGTGGGCCGGTGCCGATCGCATTGTCTTCCAGTACTTCGTCAGGGATTTCGGCAGCGATGCGCGCCTCCAGCTCGAGGACAACCGTCGATGTCCGCAGAACGTCTTCGCGCACGCGCGCACTCTGGTGGAGAACAACCCGCCGATCTTCCAGGATCGCGTGGCCGCGCGCGCCAACCGAATCTCGGTGTTTCCGGTGCGCGCGATGGGATTCGCCACGGAGGATGACGAAGCGGCCTGGGTCATTGCCGACCTCTGCCGGGACCGCGATGCGCACGGCCACCAGTGGGGCGACATCGCCCTGCTCTACCGCAAGCACGAGATCGGCGAGCGGCTCGAAGGGTCGTTCATCAACGCTGGTATTCCCTGCCGGCTGGCGCAGGGTCGCGCGTTAGGCGACGATCCCGCGGTAGCGTACGTGCTCGCCGCGGCTCGCGTTATCGCCAGGCCTGGCGACTCGCTGATCCGCGACGGCTTCTTTCGGGTAACGCTCCCGCGCCACATTTTCGACGAAGCACGAGCGCAGGCGGAGGCGAAGCGCCACGGGCTGCGGCGGCAGCTCGACCGGATGGTCGCGCGATTGCCAAAGGCGGATCCCAACGCCAGAAAGATCTCGCGCTCGCTGCACGACTGGCGAAACCTCGCCGCGCTCGGAAAGCGGCACGAGTCGGTGGGCGCGCTGGTACAGGACCTGCTTTCGCAGCGAGTCGGCGTGTTCCGCTCGGCGCTGGAGGAGCGGCACGATGAGATCACCGATCCGGCGTCGCTGCCGGATGTAGTGCAGCTTGCCTCACGACTTCGTTCCATGCGGGATCGGAGTCAGGGCATATGGCTTCCTCCGCTCGGCGGTGCGGAAATCGGCATACGCGGCATGCTGCAGGCAGTCGGCATTCACACCGTGCGCGGCGCCGAGCCCACGTCGCCCGGCGTCGAACGGCTGGATGCAGGCAGCGTTCCAAGTGTGGGGCTGGCGCTGGGCGTTTTCAAGGCGGCGCAGTTGATGGAGATGTCGGATGCGCCCGATGCGTTCACCGACTACACGGCGGTCGATCTGGAGACCACGGATCGCGACACCGAGTCGGCGGAGATCATCGACATAGCCGCCGTACGCGTGCGGGCGGGACGCATCGTCGAGCAATTCTCGGCGTTCGTGCGCCCGCGTGTGCAGGTATCAGCCGGCGCCGCGGCGGTGCATCAGATCGATGAGGCGGATCTTGTTTCGGCGCCGTACTTCGAGGACGTGTGGCCAGCGTTCCGCGCCTTCTGCGGCGAGGACATTGTCGTGGCGCATAACGGCTACACGTTCGACTTTCCAATCCTCGCTCGTATGGTTCGGGCCCTCGGTCAATCGTTCGACCTGACCCCGTACGACACCCTTCCGCTGGCACGTGACCTGTTTCCGACCAGTCGCAAGCTCGGCGACCTGGCGCGCCAATTCGGAATATCGACCGGGCAGGCGCACCGCGCGCTGGACGACTCGCTGGCGCTGGCGGAGGTAATGCTGGAGCTGGACAGGGAGAAGCTGGCACGTGCGCGGAAAACGGCCTTGGTAAAACTGCTCGACAACCTCGGCATCGCCTTGGCGTTAGGTAACGGTGGCGGGCCTGAAACTGACGAACAGAGGCTGTTCCGGGATCTGGCGCGGCCATACTCGCTCGGCCGGTTCAGCCACTGCCTGGAGCGGTACGAGGAGGAGCGGCGACAAGACGAGTCCCTCCCCGACCTAGAGGACCTCATCGCCCGCCTCGGCGGCCGCAAGCTGATGCTGAAGATCCGCGCCGAGAAGACGGCGGACCAGCGCTACCCCGCGGCAATGGCGCGGCTGCGCCGTTTGATCGCGGGTATTCCGGAATTGCCGCTCGATGAGCAACTCGGGGTGTTTCTCGAGCGGGCAGCGCTCTCGAAGTGGGACGGCCTGGAGCCGGAGCGCGAGCGGGTCAACCTGTTGACGCTGCACTCCACCAAGGGGCTGGAATTCTCGCGCGTCTACATCGTGGGTGCCGAAGACGGGCAGCTTCCCGGGAACTCGTCGAACAGGATGCCGCTGGAGGAGGAAGTGCAGGAGGCGCGGCGGCTGCTGTACGTGGGCATGACGCGCACGATCGACCGCCTGGTCCTTACGCGAGCGGCAACCCGCGGAGGCAGGCCTACCGGCGACCACCAGTTTCTCGACGACATGGATCTCCCGCTCGAGGCGCCCGAATGAGTGGCGCCGAGTGGTCGATCGAGGTAGGATCGGCGACGACGACCGCGGCATACGACCCGGCAGCGTCAGGCAGCGACGCGGCGGTTTTCGTCTGCGCTCACGGCGCCGGCGGAAGCATGTCGGATCGAGGCGTGCTGGCGACGACCGCGGCGATGCGTTATCAGGGGATCGGCGTTGTCCGGTTCAACTTTCCGTACAAGGAGAAGAAGTCGGGGCGGCCGGACCCGATGCCGAAGCTGATGGCTACGATCGACGCCGTAGTCGAGCGCGCGCGAAGGGAGCTGCTGCCCGGGCGTCTGATCATCGGAGGCCGGTCGATGGGAGGTCGCGCCGCGTCGATGCTGGCCGCCGAGGAGTACACCGCCGATGGCCTGCTCCTCCTTGCCTATCCGCTGCACCCGGCCGGGCAGCCGGAAAAGCTTCGCGATGCGCATCTGCCGAAGATCAGCATGCCGGTGCTGTGCTTCAGCGGAACCCGCGACCCGTTATGCACCCGCAGCCTGATGGAGCGCGCGCTGACCGCCGTGACGGCGCCCTGGGACATGCAATGGATCGAAGGCGCCGACCACAGTTTTCACGTGCTCAAGTCTTCAGGCCGGACCGACGCCGATGCAATGGACGAGATTGCGAGAAACTGCCGCGAGTGGGTCGATCGTTTGTCGCGAATATCCTGAACAATGAAATTCCCTGACGGACAGGTGATGATGATGCGCCGTGCACCACCGCAGTTGCATACTTGCGCTGCTCGCCTTCACTGCCGGCTGTGATCGGGCCACCGGCAATGAGGATCTACCCCTCGGTGCGCTCTCCGTCGGCTTGTCAGGCTCGGTCAACGAGCTATTCCACGCCGAGGGCGCCGTGCTGCAGAACAGCTCCAATGTTGCCACCTTCGCCGCCGCATTCGCCAGCGCTCGCGTATCCGGCGCCTACGCGATAGGTGGCTTTCACGCGAGCGGCACTAAGCAGGATGCACTGACTATCGATCTCCGTGGCGTCAGCGCTCCGGGAGACTATCCCATTGGTGGCCTCCTGACGCTCCACGAATCCGGCGGCGTCGTCAGGAACTTCGCTCTCGAACAGGGTACCGCACGGATTACGGTACTCAACGAGGCCCGACTGACCGGCGAGTTCTCGGCAATCGGCATTACCTACGCCGGTCCACTCGAACTGCCTCCTGATACCGTCGTGCTTACCTCCGGCACCGTCGACGTGCCGATCGTGCGGCAATGAACGTTTCTTCGCCGTCGCGGGTCTGAAATAGTCGAGTAGGCAGGCCCGGTGGTCGCCTAATCTGGCTGGACGAGGTCGCACCGCCGCGAACCTGAGGGGCCGGGGACAGTTCATTGGTGCAATGGCGTGCACTTCACTGCGGGGCGCAACGTGGACGCTGGAGACATTTGCGCCGATGCAGATGTGTCCGCATGTGCCGCACGGACGCAGCGTTGATCGACTGGATCGAGGGGCTTGCGGCGATCCCCGTGTTGCCTAGCCCGGGCGTCAGCCCTGCCTTACTCGGCGAGAATGGCCATGAGCTCGCTCGGCGTGACGACTGGTACGGAAAGGGATGGGAAGCCCTTTGGATCGCGGGTGATGAGATAATCGGCGTCGACAGCGAGTGCGCAGACGGCCTGAACGGCATCCTCGAAGTCGGACCATCCGAGCGCGAGCGCTTCGAGCAACCTGTCGTGATCCACGTTGACGGCTCGCAACAAGCCGAGGAGATCGATCAGCGCGGCCGCGGTCCGTTCCCGGCCCTGATACTTCGACAGCAGGTAGTTCAGCGTGGTGACGGTATGCGCCGCCACGTAGCCCTCGGTCTCCGTCTCGCCCGCCATCGAGAGAACGGCGGCCGAATGATCGAACCACGGTTCACGCCGAGCAAGTACATCAAGTACCACATTGAGGTCGAAGAGGAGCCTCACGGTTCGTACTTCTTTTCGAGGTGCTGGTAGTATTCGGAGACGCGCACCTCCGGGGGCAGGAGGCCGATCAGCCGTTCCACGGCGGGATCGTAGGTCTTTTCGCCGGCGGGCAGCCTCGCCAGGAACTGGCCGACGAGCCGGGATATGCTGGTTTTGTGGGCCGCGCTGTAGCCGCGCGCCTTCTTGATTACGTCCTCATCAACGGTCAGAGTGAGTTTCTTGAGAGCCATCGCTTCCTCGATACGTGTTGATTTACCAGTTTATACGTACGGAAGCGCGCGAACAAGAAGATGGTTCACATTTATCGACGTTATCTTGACTCATCGAGATGAGTATGTCATACTCATTGCATGACTACCAGACTCCAAGTCCTGCTCGAAGACGACGAAATCGCCGAGATCCGGCGCGTAGCCAAACAGCATCGTATGACGGTTGCCGAATGGGTGCGCCAAGCCCTTCGTCGCGCACGCCGCGATGAACCCAGGATCGACCCACGCAAGAAGCTGGCGGCGGTCCGGGAGGCCGTCCTAGGCGACTATCCCACGGCTGATATCGATCGGATGCTCACCGAAATAGAGTCGGGCTACATTGGCGACCGCACCACGTGATCTTCGTCGACTCCAACATTCCGATGTACCTGGTCGGCGCGGCGCACCCCAACAAGCACGTAGCGCAACGACTTCTCGAGGAGTGCATTAAACGGAGTGAGCGTCTGGTTACCGATGCCGAGGTGCTTCAGGAGATTCTGCATCGGTATGTCGCGATCAATCGCCGCGATGCGATTCAGCCGGCGTTCGACGCGCTGCTCAAAGTCGTGGATCACGTCTATCCGGTCGAGCCCGCTGACGTCGAACGTGCCAAGGCGACGTTGCTCGGCATCACCCCGCTTTCGGCGGGTGACGCGTTGCACGTGGCGATCATGCAGCGTTATGAGATCGACTCAATCCTGAGTTTCGACGCCGGCTTCGACAGCCTGACGTGGATCGAGCGCCTGGGGCGTTAGAGTCCGGACCAGGTTGTCGGCGCCGAGATTGCGAGCAGAAGCCGGGAGTAACTCGCCGAGCGGGTCGGTCAGCTGCCCGCGGATTCCATAACGATTTCGCGGAACCGGCACAGCGCGTTTGCCAGTTTCATCTGTCGCGGGCTGCGGCACTCGGGAGCGAACAGCAGGGGGGAGGCGACGATCACGACCAGACAGCGAGCGCGCGATGTCGCCACGTTGAGGCGATTGAGGCTGTAGAGGAACTCCATGCCGCGCGGGGCGTCTTCCGGACTAGAGGTCGCCATGGAGTAGATGACCACCGGCGCCTCCTGGCCCTGGAACTTGTCTACCGTGCCGACGCGGGCACCGGTGTTCGCCAATCGCGTCGTCAGGCGGGTAACCTGTGCGTTGTACGGGGAAACAATCAGTATGTGCTCGCCGAGCAGGGGATGCGCGATGTTCTTCTGGTCGATCCAGCCCACGCCCACACGCCTCAGCCGGCTAACGAGAGCCTCGACCGCGTCGACCTCCTCCTCCGAATGGTTTCGATTGCCATCGTGCGGAACCTCGAAAAGCGCCAGACCGCTGGCTGGCAAGCCGTCGAGTCCGGTCAGTGCCTGGCGATCGGCACCCTCGAACGCGGTGAGACGACCTTCATAGAACAATTCCGATGTGAACTCACAGATAGCCGGCGCCAACCGCCTCGTCCGTGGGAGGAACAGGCCGCGATCAAGTGGCATTGTCAGATCGCTGCCGAGCAGATGCTGGAGCGCCGAGACGGCGACCCCGTCGGGGTGGCTACCCTTCATCGGCTGCTCGAGCTGCCGAGGATCTCCGAGCATTACCAGACTGTCTGCGGCCTGCGATACGGCAATCACGTTTGCCAGCGCCATCTGCCCTGCCTCATCGACGAAAAGCACGTCGACAGTGGAGGCGAACTCCTCTCGTGCCCACATCCACGCCGTGCCGCCGAGCACCTGTATCTCACCGGATGTCAGCGCCCCGAGCGCCGGAGAATTGCCACCGTAGGTACTGATGTGAGGCGGCACGGAGTCGGTTTCGTCGTCGCACTTGTGCCCGAGATGCACGGACGCGCCTGCAGCAGCCGACTGCCTGGCAACTTCATCGAGTAGATTTCGGATTACCTTGTGGCTGCTCGCCGTGACGCCTACGCGCTTACCCTGCCTGACGAGCTCGAGAATCATCGTGGCTCCGCAGTATGTCTTGCCGGACCCGGGCGGACCCTGAATGGCAAGCACTGTCTCGTCGAGATCTCCGACGATCCGCTGGGCGTAAGCAACCGGATCCTCACCATGGCCAGCGCCGAACGGCGATGACCGGAGGCGTGGCCTGTGTCGCTCGAGTAGAACCCGCGCGGCGCCGTATCGATCATCACCGGTCGCCATGCTTTCTCCGATCCGCAGTAGCGACTCCTCCATCGCCACGCTGCGAACGATCGAGAAGGCGAACAACGCTTCGGGATGCTCTTTCGCCCGCTTCGGACCCTTCTCTATGTCGATAGTGAGCGCGCCCCGGTCAACCGCAACCACCTCGCCGAACTTGGCCGGCTTGACCGGCTTGCTCTCGTCGATCTCACGTCCGCTCGCGGCGCGGTCGCGCCCGGCCTGCTCGAGACTCGCCTTGCTCTCCAGCCACACCTCATCGCCGGCATCGATCTCCATCTCTTGCGTTGGATAGCTATACCTATCGGTCACCGTGCCCGTCGGCTTGCCAGACTTCACGTGCCGCTTGATGTCAACGCGCTCGACGACTTCGAGACCGGCGACCGCCTCCCGTTCATCGAAAAGGTCTTCGGTCGGCAGCTCGCTGAGGCGGAAGTACTCCCACCATGCAGCCTTGTCCTCGCGGCGATGATAATCCAGCATGAAGGCGAGGAGCCAGCGCCCCTGCTCCTCATCGCTGCGCCCTTCGGCCTCCGGCGACAGGCCGGCGATGAGCCGCTCACGGAGAGCATCGACAGCTTGCGCCCTGGCATCCAGCTCGTCAGGCGCGGCGCCCTCCTCGAGTGTCGCGCGCGGCACGTTCGTCCCCGAGCCTATCAGCGTCGACCGGATCTGCTCGAGCCACTCGCGCAAACGCAGCGTCGATACACAATCATCCCGGTTATAGCCCTCGACAACGTCACGCGAAGCTCGAGGGATCAAGTCTGCCGCTCCCGCCTCAAGCGCCGCCTCGAGTTGCCGGAGGTGCAGGTTCGCGTCAGGAAGCTCGACTTCGCGCCGGAATCCGTACAGGGGCTCCAGAGACTTGATCGAGTATCGGTCCACGCCCGCGCGAAGGCCTTGCCTGACGACGGCATAGAGGTCGATGAACCGGCCCGCTCTCAACATTGCGTCCAGCTCGCGCTCGCGAGTCGCATGGCGACCCATCAGACGCTTGAATGCCGACGGTTCGTATGGGGCGTAATGAAAGACGTGCATGCCGGGATGCCGCGCTATTGCGTCGTCGATCACATCCATCACCCACTCGAATGCGTCCCGCTCCTCATGCGCCGAGAACGCCCACCGTGCGCGGTAGCTCCCGTCAGGCATCACCAGCCCGAAGAGAAATTCGCGTCCGCCCTCGGCGGCGAAGGGATCTCCCTCGAGGTCTAGAAAGAGGTCGCCCTCGGTCGGCTCGGGAAGCCGGCACAGTCCACGCTCCGGTTCCAGATCGAGCAGCTCGTGGAGCGGCGGAATTCTGCCGGCCGATTCCACCTGTAGGCGCGCCTGATTGGTTACGCGCTCATACGATTCACTGGATCCGCGAGCGGGCTTGAAGGCGAGCGGGAGCGGAAGCACCGCGAGGGCACTCATGGTGCCAACGGACCGTGTTTCCAACTCCCTGCGCTGAATTCGCGAGATTCCCGCAACCAGTGACAGGTGATCGTCCGCTCGCCGCCTGTCCCGGCACTCGCCCCACCAGTGGCAGATATCGCAATGGTCCACCGGCTCGGGATAGTGCGCGGCAGCGACTTGGTCGTAAGGCAGCGCAACCGACTCCAGCATTCGCGCACGAATGAAGCGAAAGTAGGCGGCATAATCGTGAACGCGGTATGCCTCGCTCGCGATCGGCGTCACGACGTGAAACCATTCCGGGCAAATTTCCTGCACTACGGCGAGCATCTCCGAGTACAGGCCAAGCTGAAGTATGGTCCCGGCCTTGGTCTCGCGAGCGAGCTTGGTGTCGGAGATCTCGTAAGACCACTCCCCCAACGCGCTCGGACGCGGCACACGTTTCATCAAGTCGGGATAGCCGAACCAAGGGCCGTCGCTTAGCGCACCTTGCACGATGACATCCGTACCGCCGCGCAAGGCGGCGATGGTCTGACGCACCCGCTCGTCGCGATCTTCGATACTCTCCAGCGATACTATCGATACGCCATCCGCCTTCAGCGATTCCACGTACCGCGCTTCATGCTCTCGCCCACGTTGCCACAGGCTTTCAAGTCGTGGGTCGGGCGCCCGGTCCGGCGCCTTGAGCGCTCCAGTCGCCACGCCCATGTCGAGGGCGGTGCGGTGGCGGCAGGCGAGAAAGCTCGAGAGATCAGTGGCCGAGAGAACCAGCTCTCCGTCGCGAAGATGCATTACGACTCGAGAGCCCGCCGAAACGCATCCACCGCCGGCGGCCCGGAACCTATCCCCTCATCGTGCTTGAAGAACACGTACGCCTCGCCCCACGGCTGCGCCGCTATCCGTTTCGCCCACCCGGCAAGCGCTGCCTCGTCGTAGTCGAGACGGTGCAGGCGCGCATAACCCCACGAAGCAGTTGAAACTACCGGCGACGCGAACTCGGGCTGCTCGGTCACGCACATGGCTATGTCGCGCTCGCGCAAGGCGTCGAGCACCTCATCGTCGAACCAGCTCTCGTGCCGGAATTCGATCGTGAAACGCCGCCCTGCCGGGAGCGTGTCGAGAAAGGTGCGCAGCCGGCCGGCGTCCTTCTTTAGGTTAGGCGGCAGCTGGAACAGAATGGGGCCGCACCGATCAGCCAGACAATTCGTCGTGCGCAGCAGAAACTCGACCGCGCTGGCGCACTCCGGCTTGAGCCGGGCGTAGTGCGTTATGCGCTGGCTCGCCTTGATCGCGAAGGTGAACGAGTCCGGCACCTGCGCCGCCCACCCCTGCAGCACGTGCTCCTTCGGCAGCCGGTAAAAAGTGTTGTTGATCTCGACGGCTGGAAATCTTCCCGCGTAAAAGCCGAGCATGCCTTCATCCTTGAGATCGTCAGGGTAGAACGATCCCTTCCACTCCTTGAAGGCATAACCACTCGTGCCGGCGAACAGCTTCACGATGCCTTGCGCCCCTTCTTCTCCGGCTTGGCCGGCTTCTCGGACTCGGCCGAGGTCGCCGCAAGGCTCGCCTTCAACGCGTCCATCAGATCGATGATCTTGGTGCCGCCAGCCGGCGCGATGTCCGCCGTAATGTCCTGCCCCACCACCTTGCGCTGGATGGTCTCCAGTACGCGCTCGCGCACCGTGTCCTTGTATTTCTGCGGATCGAAGGTCTCGGTCGCCGTCTGCTCGATCAGCTGCTTGGCGAGATTGAGCTCGGCCGGCTTCACCTCGCCCTCGGGAATCGTCACCTCGGTAGTCGGCCGCACCTCGTCCGCGTAATGCAGTTGCTCCATTACGAGCACACCATTGAGCGGGCGCAGTAGAACCAGATGCTGGCGGCCGCGCGCGGCGTATTGCCCGAGCGCGGCGTACCCCGTCTCCTGAAGCGCGGCTGACAGCAGCCGGTAGGCGCGATCGCCTCCCTTGTCGGGGCCCAGGTAGTACACTTTGTCGAGATACTCACGGTCCACTTTCGCGAGCGGCACGAACTCGATCACGTCGATCATGCCGGTCGCCTTCTCTTCGAGCGCCTTGAGCTCCTCGGTGGTGAGGACCACGTACTGGTCCTTGGCGAACTCGTACCCCTTGACGGTATCGTCGCGGGCAACCACCTCGTTGTCGTCCTTGGGACAGATGTATTGCTGCTTGAGCCGCGATCCGCACTTCTTGTGAAGCATGTTGAACGACACGCTCGCTTTCGATTCCGATGACGAGTACAGATTGACCGGAACTGAAACGAGGCCGAACGAGATGGTGGCATTGCCGATCGAACGAGCAGGCATGGCACGAAGCGGGTTTGAGGGAAGCTTGAATTTACAGTGATCTACGACGAGCATGACGGCAAGTAGCGACGACGACGACCACGACAATCTGAGCCTCTACCGGGCAAAGCGCACGGCGGATTCGACCACGGAACCGATGGGGACGGTCTCCAGCGTTCCCGGCCGGCTATTCGTCGTCCACAAGCACGCAGCGAGGAACCTCCACTTCGATCTCAGGCTCGAGATGGAAGGCGTACTGCGCTCGTGGGCGGTGCCTAAGGGGCCTTCCTACGATACAAACGACAAGCGCCTCGCCGTCATGGTCGAGGACCACCCCCTCGAGTACGGCGATTTCGAAGGGATCATTCCGGCCGGGAACTACGGCGCGGGAGGCGTAATCGTCTGGGACCGGGGTGAATGGATAGCCCTGGAAGATTGGCGCGAGGGGTTGGAGAAGGGGAAGCTGCTCTTCGAGCTTCGAGGCCTCAAGCTGCACGGGAAATGGACGCTCGTGAAGATCAAGAAGAGCGAGCGTGACTGGCTCCTGATCAAGGAGCGCGATGAATGGGTAGCCTCGCCGGGCGATCAGTTCGCCGAGACGTCGGTGCTATCGGGACTGACTGTCGAGGAGGTGAAGGAGGGACGCAGCCCGGCCGCGTCGCTCAGGGCCGCCCTCACGCAGACCTCCGCGCCGAGAGCTCGGGTGGATCCGCGTTCGGTAAAGGTGATGCTCGCCAGCCAGCGGGACGAGCCGTTCA
>JBGTNB010000237.1:0-2280 GCA_041743285.1 Gemmatimonadaceae bacterium | reverse complement strand
CCCCCTCGATTTTCCACGACACCCGCGGAGCGCGTGCGCCCGTGGAAGAAATCGTCCGGTTTCAGAATTGGGCGTCCGCCAACAAAATCAGACGGCTTCATCGACGCGCAGCCCGACAGGACGAGAAGCAGGAGCGAGCTGGCGGCGAGGCAAGTCATGTTCACGAGGATTCGTCCCCGCCACCGCCGCCGAGCCTGCCGCTAAAAAAATGTCCTGAAGCACCCTCTCGGTTCGTCGTATGAATGAAACCAACATATGACAACCAACACAGTCCGACTCCACCGAGTCCTCCGCGCAAGCCTGAGCGGGTTTACCGCGCGTTTCTTGATCCTAACGCCAAGGTGAAATGGCTCCCGCCCCACGGCTTCACCGGCAAGGTGCATCACCTCGACGCCCGGGTCGGCGGATCCTACCGCATGTCTTTCACGAATTTCACCACCAGCTCGAGCCACCACTTCGGCGGAACCTACACCGAACTCGTGCCGAACGAACGCCTCCGCTACACCGACAAGTTCGAGGACCCGAATCTCCCCGGCGAGATGCACGTCACTGTGGAGCTAAAGGAAGTCTTCTGCGGCACGGAACTCAACATCACCCAGAAAGGCATCCCTGCGGTAATCCCGGTCGAGGCATGCTACATGGGCTGGCAGGAATCGCTCAACCAGCTCGCCCAGCTCGTCGATCCCGAGATACCAGACCAACCTTGAGGCGAGGGTCCGACGACTGCTTCAGGAACTAGAAGGCAACATGCCGGCGAAGGCTCGGGCGAATTTCGGGCCGACGCCGCGCTCCTCGTGTTTGAAATAAACGAACACATCGCCCCACTGCGTTTGCTCCTGAACGAACGCCGCCCATTCGGTAAGCATCGCGGGCGTGTAATCCTCGCGCCGCAGACGCAGATAGCCGAAAGGCGCGGTGGCTTGCGCGGGAGTCTCGAGATCCTCGCTCTCCGCAATGCATAACGCGGCTCCGTGCTCGCGCAGAACCGCATAGACTGTTTCGTCGAACCAACTCGCATGCCGGAACTCGAAAGCGGCGCGCATCCCGGCGGGCACTTGCTCGGCGAGGAAGCTGCGCAGGAGCGGCACGTCTTGTTTGAATGTTGGTGGCAGTTGAAAGAGCACTGGACCAAGCTTCTCATCGAGCGGTGCAATCGCCTGCTGGAGGTAGCTCAGGATCTCCGCGCAGTTCTGCAGCTTCGCAAAATGCGTGACGCGCTGCGGCGCCTTGAATCCAAACCGGAACCGCTCCGGTGTGGCGGCGTCCCACGAGCTGATCGTCTTGGCGCTCGGTATGCGCCGGAAAGAGTAGTTGATCTCAGTGGTGGCGAAGCGCTCCGCGTAATAAGGCAGCATCTTCGCTGGCGACATCTTCTCCGGATAGAAGCTGCCCTTCCACTCAGGGTATTGAAAGCCGGAGGTGCCGATCCAGAGATTCACTGTTGCGAAATCAAGATTAGACGCCGACCCGTAACTTCCCCGCCCTCATCCGGGACCGCATACATCGTCAGGCCGATCTCCGGTCGCATCGCATGTCGGCACGCGTTGTTCGCGAGGTAGGGAAGGGTGTTGACCACGTGCTCCTGCCTCCGCCACTCGTGTCGAGTCATGACGACAATGTCCTTCGGGCCGCGAATATCCGATACGATCGAGTGGGCCGCCCTGGATCGCCGGTATCCGGGCAGATCGGATTCGTGGATGACGACTAGCAAGTCCAAGTCACTGTCAGGCCCGGAGTCGCCGCGTGCCTGCGAACCGAAAAGCCAAACTTCTCTGGCTGGCAGTTCATGGGTCAATCGGTTGGCGATCGCCCTGGCCTTTTCGGTGTCAGCATCCAGTGTCACTGGTTGTCCTTATGGTTGCATCATTGGATCGACCGAAATGCTGTCAATGCATCATCGACGAACGCCGGGCATGGCGCGCCGTGCCAATGCCCGGATCAGCTCGGCTGGCGATTTGGATGAGGCGATGCGCAGGTAGGAGAGGGCGGCTGTCAGGCGTCCCCCGGCGAGATACCGGCGGGCTTCACCGAACTGGCGGATTTTTTGCCGCACGCCGTCGCGCCCCTGGGTGTAGTTCGCGTGGTAAATCCGCAGATCCCTCGGCGGCGGCCAGCCATGGGTCCGGGCGTAATAGGTCATCGGGAGATGGCCGGCGTCGGTCCATCGGCGGGAGGCGAGCAGCTCGTTCACGGCACGCTGCTCGTTCGAGTCGGGGTGGGCTGCCAGCTCGGATTGGACGGCGCGGAAAAGGTGCTCGGCGGCGGGACCGCATCGGCAGA
>JBGTNB010000236.1:0-9091 GCA_041743285.1 Gemmatimonadaceae bacterium | reverse complement strand
TGAGCTCGCCCTGCCGTTAGGTGTCGTCGACTACAAGGTCTGCGCGATCGACGAGACGTGGTCGGGACTCAAGTTCGCGCGGCGCCGGTGAACCGGCCGGAATCGACCCATCGCAACTAGACGGTAGGTTCTAGCCGCCATCCACGTCGCGAATCACGCGACACGGGTTGCCAGCGGCAAAAACGCCCTCCGGAACGTCCCGCGTCACCACGCTCCCGGCACCGATCACCGCTCGCGAGCCGATTCGAACGCCGGGCAGAATCATGGCCCCGCCGCCCACCCAAACGTCCGAGCCGATCTCTACCGGCTTCCCGAACTCCTGCTGCCGCCGTAGCTCGGCATCCATCGGGTGTACCGGCGTGTAGATCTGCACAGCGGGGCCGAAAAGACAGAAGTCGCCGATGCGCACCCGGCACACGTCCAGGACCACGCAGTTGAAGTTGAAGAAAACCCGCTCGCCGAGCTCGATGTTGGTTCCGTAGTCGCAGAAGAACGGGGGCTGCATCCACACGGTATCGCCGCCGGTGGCGAAAAGTTCGCGCAAAATGCCGCGCCGCACCTCCTGATTGGCTTCACGGGTAGCGTTCAGGTCCTGGCATAGGTCACGAGCCCGCGCGCGGGCTGCGACGAGCTCAGGATCGAGTGGATCGTATGGCTCGCCGGCCAACATCTTCTCCCGCTCACGCGGCATTAGCCGTCGCTCGTCAACAGAGCAATGTGCCGCCGCCCGGGCACGTTCATTCGGCTCGCGGCAGCGTTATGGTGAAGGTCGACCCCTCGCCTTCGACACTGCGTACCGACAAATCGCCGCCCATGCCGCGGGCGAGATCGCGGCTGATCGCAAGCCCCAGCCCCGTACCTTCCGTTGTCCGCGTCAGGTCCCAATGGGCCTGCACGAACGGGTCGAAAATCGCTTCCTGCTTGTCGTGCGGAATGCCGCATCCCGTATCCGAGACTCGAAGGAAGGCGACTGTGGGATGCGCCTCCTCTGGCACGGCCGTGTCGATGGTTACGAGGCCACCGCGTTCTGTGAACTTGACCGAGTTGGACACGAGATTGAGCAAGACCTGCCGGAGCTTGTCAGGGTCGGACCGCACCACGACATCGGGGGCCACCCTCGCCTCGTAAATGAGACCCTTGTCCGCCAATTGAGACTCGATCATCGGTGCCAGATCGGCGACTGCGTCGGCAAGCCGCAGATTCTCGATGCTGTACTCGATGCGGCCGGCCTCGAGCTTCGCAAAGTTGAGCACGTCGTTGATGAGTGACAGGAGATGCTGCTGGTTGCGCCGCACGCGGTCGAGTGCCGCTCGCTGCGCCTCGGTGACAGGGCCGTGGACGCGCATCTCGATCAGCTGCACATGCCCGGCGATGGCGTTGAGCGGAGTTCTCAGCTCATGGCTCATTGCAGCCAGGAACTCGCTCTTCAACCGGTTGGCATCCTCGGCTTCGCGCTGTGCCGCTTCCGCCTCGGCGCGCGCCTCCTCCAGCGCCACGGCAAGTACTGAGGCGGCGGATACCTGCAGCGTAAGTTCGTCCGTCGTGCTTCGCAGTTCCTCCGCTTGCAGCGCCAACTCCTCGTTAGCCGCTTGCAGCTCCTCCGCCTGCGTTTCGAGCTCTTCGTTTGCCGCCTGAAGCTCATCCGTCTGCTGCTGCAAGCGCGCACGGGACTCGCGCAACTCAGCCAGCACACGTTGGAGCGCTGTGCGGGCGGTCTCTAGCGAACGCGCGAGGGCCTCGGCACGGCCGGCCTCGCCTCGTGCAATTCGCGCTTGTGCCTCGGCGACGCCAGATGCGCGCTCAGCTTCGACGGCGCGAACCACCAGCGGAAGGAAGCGGCTTACAATGCTCACCGCAACGGGATCCGGATTCCCACCTAGCAATACGAGCACGGTATCACGTCCGCTCGAAATGCCCGCTACCTCGATCGGCTCGCCTGTATCTGACGCACACAGGTGCAACCCGTGCATGCGGAAGGGCTCATTGCGCTGTTCCAGCCTTTCTTCACGTAGAGAGGCGCTCTCCTCAACGCAGCGCTCGAGGAACGTTTGCCAATCCCGCCCGTTAGGCAGCGTTTGGGGAAATCCAGGGGCCGGCAGGAGTACGCCAATCTCCGGGTCTCGCAGAAAGAGCAGAAGGTCGTTTGCCCCGAGGGCACGAGCGAGCGCCAGCGAAGACGGTCGCCGGCTCGATGCTACGGCCAATCCATGCAGAAGTTCGGCGTACTGCACCGCGGTCAACGGCGCGGAGTGCTCGCCGGTGTAATCGCGATCGCCGCGGCCACGCTTGACGCCAGCCACCTTCTTGGCTTAAGCAGGTAGCACGCAGACAACAGCCGTGCAGTTGTGAAACCCGCTAAACTGTCCCTCGGCGCGGGCAATCTGACCGTACGTGTTGAACCCCACGAAGTCGGCACCGAGGAGGGCCGTCTGAAGCGCATCGAGTTCCACGCCAAACTCGGCTCCCATTCGTAGACGCGTCGCGACACAGTCGAAGAAGAGCGCGACTTGGGGCGAATGCTCGCCGAGTTGCCTCACGGCGTCGCTTGCCGCCTCCCCTGCCGCCTCGGCCGCCGACGCCGTGGAGGCGCGCATGAAGTGCACGGTCGCCCCTTGAGGCACCTCCGCGGCACACGAGATCGACCCATCGGCGTGCGACATGAGCGGTACCCGAAGCTTGTGGCCCGTACCCGTTTCTATTCCAATCACATTATGCAGGAAGAACGGAAGCGGATCCGAGGAGTCGAACGACTGACCGGTCGCTTCAGCGTATTCGGCGACCGCGTCGGTCGCGGCCATTGCGTTGAGACTCACGAGCCTCGTGCCCTGAGACTCCGTAACCCGCATCCTCGGACTGGCCGCTTCCCACCCGTGCCGGACGCCCACTCCGATCGGCTTGTTCGATAGCATCTCGAGAGCCACCGCGGCGTCGGTGGCGATCTCGATGCCTCCGCCGTCTGCTCCATAGAACACGTGCGTTCGCGCAAATCGCGCGTCGTCTCCAGCGCCGCCACCCGCGAATTGGTACATGCCCGCGGTCCGCATCGTAAGAGCCTCCACAAACTCATCTGCAAGCCCTGCGAGTGCGTCCGTAAGTACGAGCGCTGTCCGGAAGCGGTAGTCTGCATTGGTGAGTCCGTGGAACGCTGACGCCATCGCAGCGGCGGCCGTCGCGTGATCGTCATGAAGGCCCCGCACGAGCACGGCGCCGAACTGCATTTCGGACGCTCGTATTGCAACGGCGCTCGCCGATTCCGCACCCGAAGCCCCGGTGATGAACTCTCCGGCTGAAGAGCAGCCGACCACCAGCCGGGGGCGGCAAGCGGCAACAACTGCATTGAGGAGCTCCGGGAGATCATTCTCGGGAGAGGCAAACACGATCAGCGCATCTGGCTGCTCGCCCGCAAGGGTGTCGGTAAGGACGCGTCCGAGCTCCTCTCCCGCGTCGCGATCCCGCGCCCGAGTGTGGGCGACAGCCGTGTGTATCATCTCATCACCGAAGTGGATTGAGGATTAGGCAGCTCTGCTTCCCAGTTTTGAACCGCACGCTACCACCCTGCTCGCCGGGCATCGACTGCAAGCCCTTCTGTTCGCATTCGCAAGCACATCCGTTCATGATCTTGCAATGCAAGCCATGGTCCCGAGTGTCGCTTCGGGTTTGCAGTGCCACCCGTCGAATCGAGACGAATACCATGCCTGATGAAAGCATCGTGTGGTCTGACTTGACGAGCATCGCCGGCGCTGCGCACCCGTCGATTCACACTCGTTCTCGTTGACCGTCAATCCATAGCCGAGTAACTTTCTCCCCATGAAGCATGGGGGACACGACGGTTGCCGTGACGCGCGGGAGCGGGCGAGAAACCTCGTTTCGATTGAACGTGCAACCTCCTGCAACGAAAGAGGTTGCGATTCTACCCATGGCGTTTTGGCGCAACACCTTTCTGCGGTAGCTTGAGAGAGCCGGGTAGGTGACGCTTAACCGCGCGTTCGCCGCGAACCGCTAAGGCGGCGAGGACGCCGCTGCATTCGCTGCTGCGCTCGATCTCACAGGCGACCGGCACGACCGCGGCGAGCGCGGCCAGGAGTACGCTGCAACAGCATGTCCCGCATCCCGGCGGGATTCACGACAGACGTTCGGAGTAGGCATGAGCACATCGATCGAAACACTGGTCAATCGCGAGTATCAGCATGGGTGGGTGACGGACATCGAGTCCGACACCGTGCCGCCCGGGCTTAGCGAAGATACAGTCAGACTCATCTCGCTGAAGAAGAACGAGCCGGAGTGGCTGCTCGAATGGCGCCTCAAAGCCTATCGCCGGTGGCTGACGATGAAGGAGCCGCACTGGGCAAACGTCTCCTATCCGGAGATCGACTACCAGAGCATCAGCTACTACTCGGCGCCCAAGCAGGCCAAGAAGCTGGGGAGCCTCGACGAGGTCGATCCCGAGCTGCTCCGCACCTACGCCAAGCTCGGCATTCCGCTCAACGAGCAGAAGAGGCTGTCGGGCGTCGCCGTCGACGCGATTTTCGATTCCGTTTCCGTGGGCACGACGATGAAGGACGAGCTGTCAAAGCTCGGCATCATCTTCTGTTCGTTCGGCGAGGCGGTGCAGGAGCATCCGGAGCTCGTGCGGAAGTACCTCGGAACGGTGGTGCCGCATAGCGACAACTTCTTCGCCGCGCTCAACGCGGCGGTGTTCAGCGATGGCTCGTTCGTCTACGTGCCGAAGGGCGTTCGCTGCCCCATGGAGCTCTCCACCTACTTCCGCATCAACTCGGCGAATACCGGTCAGTTCGAGCGCACGCTGATCATCGCCGATGAGGGATCGTACGTCAGCTATCTGGAAGGGTGCACCGCGCCCAAGCGAGACACCAACCAGCTGCACGCTGCCGTCGTCGAACTGATCGCCCTGGACGATGCCACGGTCAAGTATTCGACCGTTCAGAACTGGTACTCCGGCGACTCCGAAGGACTCGGCGGGATCTACAACTTCGTCACCAAGCGTGGAAAGGCGTTAGGTGCGCGCTCCAAGATCTCCTGGACACAGGTGGAGACCGGTTCGGCGATCACCTGGAAGTATCCGAGCGTCATCCTGCAAGGCGACGACTCGACCGGCGAGTTCTACTCCGTGGCGGTGGTGAACAACCATCAGCAGGCCGATACCGGTACGAAGATGATCCACATCGGCAGGAACACGAAGAGCAACATCGTCTCGAAAGGCATCAGCGCCGGCCAGGGTAACAACTCCTACCGCGGCCAGGTGAAGGTGCTCCCTAAGGCCAGCGGTGCCCGCAACTACACGCAGTGCGACTCGATGCTCGTCGGTAACCGTTGCGGCGCGCATACGTTCCCGTACATCGAAGTGCAGAACAACACGGCCACCGTGGAGCACGAAGCCAGCACCAGTAAGATCGGCGAAGACCAGATCTTCTACTGCAAGCAGCGCGGCTTGAGCGCCGAGCAGGCGGTCTCGATGATCGTCAGCGGCTTCTGCAAGGAAGTATTCAAGGAACTGCCGATGGAGTTCGCCCTCGAGGCGCAGCAGCTGCTCGGAATTACCTTGGAGGGTAGCGTAGGGTGAACTGAGATGAGAGGTGCGAGTTGCGAGGACCTGCCTCGCAATTCGTAGCTCGCGTCTCGTCTGAAGTACTCGCAACTCGCATCTCTCATTTCTGATCCGGAATTGAAATAAATGCTCGTTATAAGCAACCTCCACGCCTCGATCGATGGCAAAGTCATCCTCCGCGGCATCGATCTCACGGTCAACGCCGGTGAAGTGCATGCGGTGATGGGGCCGAACGGCTCCGGCAAGAGCACGCTGGCGCAGGTGCTCGCCGGACATCCGGCATTCGAGATCACCGAAGGCACTGTGCTGTACGACGGCAGGAACCTGCTGGAGATGGAGCCCGAGGAACGCGCGCAGGCTGGGGTGTTTCTCGCCTTCCAGTATCCGGTGGAAATCCCCGGCGTGTCAAACTCCTACTTTCTTCGGTCGGCGTTCAACGAGATTCGCAAGGCAAACGGCCAGGAAGAGCTGGATCCGATCGAGTTCATGGACCGGATGGAAGAGAAGCTGAAGCTGGTCGACATGGATCTGGCGATGCTTTCGCGCTCGGTCAACAGCGGCTTCTCCGGCGGTGAGAAGAAGCGCAACGAGATTCTGCAGATGGCGGTGCTCGAGCCGCGACTGGCAATTCTCGATGAGACCGATTCGGGACTCGACATCGACGCGCTTCGCATCGTCGCCAATGGAGTCAACTCGCTCCGCCGCCCGGACAAGGCGACGATCGTCGTAACACACTACCAGCGCCTGCTCAACTACATCATTCCCGACCAGGTGCACGTGCTCGCCGGCGGCCGAATCGTGCGCAGCGGCGGCAAGGAGCTCGCTCTCGAGCTCGAGGCCAAGGGTTACGACTGGCTTACGGCCGGGGCGGGGGCGGGGGCGGCGGCGTGACGCATACCTACATCGAGGACTTTGCGACCTTCGCCTCCAACGGTGGCGGGCAGGGCCCGGCCTGGGCGCCGGCCATGCGTCGGTCGGCGATCGACCGGTTTGCATCGTTAGGATTTCCGACCCCGAAGAACGAGGACTGGCACTTTACCAGCGTGGCGCCGATCGTCGAGCGCGAGTTCCGCGCCGGGCCCGCCGAGTCGTCGCAGGTCAGGGCCGCCGACCTGGCGCCCTTCATCTTC
The DNA here is from genome assembly GCA_041743285.1 of Gemmatimonadaceae bacterium. GTDB lineage: Bacteria > Gemmatimonadota > Gemmatimonadetes > Gemmatimonadales > Gemmatimonadaceae > JALZIF01. The sequence goes on along the minus strand of JBGTNB010000236.1, from coordinate 2,395 downwards.
AACAGGCCTGAATGGCCGGCGCTCGTCTTCGTCAACGGACGGTTCGCCAGCGGGCTCTCCACGCTAGGCACGCTGCCCCGCGGTACCACCGTGAGCAGCCTCGCCCACGCGTGGGAGCACGATGAGCCCCTCCTCGCGCAATACCTGGGGAAGCTGGCAACCTACGAGGAGCAGGCCTTCACGGCCCTCAATACGGCGTTCATGAAGGATGGGGCGCTGGTAAGCATCCCGGCCGACACCGTTGTGGAGCTGCCGATCCATCTGATCTTCGTCTCCGATGCCAACGCGGCCAAGAGCGTTGCCCACCCGCGCAACCTCATCGTCGCCGGACGAAACTCCAAGGCGACTGTAATCGAAAGCTACGTGTCGGTGGGTGACGCTGCCTATTTCACCAACACCGTCACCGAGGCAGTCGTCGAAGAGGGTGCTACGCTCACTCATTACAAGATTCAGCGCGAGAGCCAACGTGCCTATCACGTTGGTACGGTGGACGTGCGCCAGGGCCGCGACAGCCATTTCGTGTCGTTCTCCTTCGCCACCGGCGCAGCCCTTTCTCGCACCAACATCTACACGGTGCTCGAGGGTCCAGGTTGCGGTGCCACGCTCAATGGGCTGTACATGGTCAGCGACCAGCAGCACGTGGATCATCAGACGCGTATCGAGCACGCCCAGCCGAACTGCTTCAGCCGGGAGTTGTACAAGGGCATTCTCGACGGTGCCTCGCACGGGGTGTTCAACGGCAAGGTGTACGTACACCCGATAGCGCAGCAGACGGACGGCAAGCAGTCCAACAACAACCTGCTGCTGTCCGACAAGGCGAGGATCGACACCAAGCCGCAGCTGGAGATCTTCGCCGACGACGTGAAATGCACCCACGGCGCCACAGTGGGCCGCATCGATGAACAGGCACTGTTCTACATGAAGAGCAGGGGCGTGAACCGGGAGCTGGCGACACAGCTCCTGACATACGCCTTCGCCGCCGATGTTCTGGAGCAGCTTGAAGTGACGGAAGTGAAGGAGGAGTTGGAAAGAATGACGATGAAAAGATTTACGCAGAACGAGAGCTGGGATGAGAGATGAGAGATGAAAAGAGATGAGAGATGCGAGATGCGAGGAGGTGCCCCGATCAGCATCACTCGCAGGTTTGCAGGCATAGTTTGGTAGCACGCGCGATCGCTGCCGGACGGTTTTTCCTCGCATCTCGCAACTCTCATCTTAGGCCCCTCTCATCTTAGTTCCCCTCGCCTCGCTCCCTCCGGGATCTCTTCTCGCCGTCACGCTCCCGTCGGGTGAGCGCGTCTGCCTGGCTAATGTCGACGGGGAGGTAATGGCGATGCGGGATGTTTGCACGCACCAGGCCTTTCCGCTGTCGCAGGGAACGCTGCTGCCTGGGGGCATCCTCGAGTGCGGGTGGCACGGTGCGCGGTTCGATTGCCGGAGCGGCGCGGCGCTCACGCCACCGGCCGAGGAGCCCCTCACCCGCTATCGGGCAACAGTGCGGAACGGCATGATACACGTCGACGAGGAGATCGCATGAAGGCGCTTGCTCCACGGACCGACTTCCCGCTGCTCGCCAGGCATCCCGAGCTGCGCTATCTCGATTCGGCCGCGACGGCGCAGAAGCCGGCGGCTGTGCTAGACGCCGAGCGCAATTTCTACGAGAACGACTACGCCAACCCGCACCGCGGCGCTTACGCGCTTTCAGCGCGCGCGACCGACGCCTATCACACGGCGCGCGAGCGCATTGCCCGGTTCGTCGGGCTCGCCGACTCCGACTGCCTGATCTTCACCCGCGGCACCACCGAGTCGCTAAACATGGTCGCGGCTGCATGGGGGCGCTCTCACGTCGGCGCCGGGGACGAGATCGTTATCACCGGTCTCGAGCACCACGCCAACTTCGTCCCCTGGCAGCAGCTGGCGCGGGAACGGGGCGCCGCCCTCCGCATCGCCCGCATAACGCCGAGCGGTGAGGTGGATACGGGGCATCTCCTCGAGCTGGTGGGTGGCCGTACCCGCATCGTCTCGTTCGCGCACGTGAGCAACGCGCTGGGCAGCATAACGCCGGTGGCCGAGCTGTCGCGGCAGATACGTGCTCGGAGTGACGCGCTGATCGTGTGCGACGGTGCGCAGGGCGTGCCGCATCTGCCGGTGGATTTCGACGCGCTGGGCGTGGACTGCTACGCGTTCAGCGGGCACAAGCTGGGCGGGCCGATGGGCATTGGAGCGTTGCTTGCGCGGCGTACCGTGCTGGAGTCGATGGATCCCTATCAGACCGGCGGCGACATGATCGACATGGTGCACGATGACCACTCGACCTGGAACGTGCTGCCTCACAAGCTCGAGGCGGGCACGCCTAACGCGGCTGGCGCGGTCGCGCTGGCCGCGGCGGTGGAGT
>JBGTNB010000235.1:0-9129 GCA_041743285.1 Gemmatimonadaceae bacterium | reverse complement strand
GCTCGCTGCCGCGCATGACCCACCTCCGCGCTGGCGCCGGTGGACCCGGTTAGGCGCGTTGCTGGTGGCCGTCACGCTGACGTCCACGGGGTCGGCGCAACATCGCCAGTTGCGGGTCGAAGGAAAATCCGCCGCGGAGCTGCGTCGCGACGGCTTCGACGTGGTAAGCAGTCGGCCAGGTTTCGTCATCGTCGTGGCCGACGACAGCGAGGCGTTGCGGCTCGCAAGCGCGGGCGCGCTGGTCAGCGAGATCGAAACGCCGGTGGCGCGGGCGATACACGACCAGGTCGCATTGCAGTCCGGCGCCATGACGACGGTCTACCGGTCCTTCGACGACCCGCAGCGCGGCATCGCCGTGTGGCTCGACTCTCTCTCCTCGGCGAGCCCAATCGTCCATCTCGATACTATTGGCACGTCCATAGAGGGGCGGCCGTTGCTCGCCGTCAAGCTAGGTGCGCCTGACGATTCTCCGGCGCGTCCCAATGTGCTGTTTCTAGCCACCTACCACGCACGGGAGTGGGCGGCGACCGAGATGGCGCTGAGGTTGATCCGCCATCTCGCCGCACAGCCGCCCGACGCCCGCACGGACTCTCTCGTCATGCGGCGGGACATCTGGATCGTTCCGGTAGTGAATCCGGACGGATACCAGTTCACGCACACCACTGACCGGTTCTGGCGCAAGAACCGGCGGCTGAACGCGAACGGCTCGATGGGGGTCGATCTCAATCGAAACCACGCATTTCGATGGGGGAATGACGACCAAGGTTCGTCGCCGGTGCCCACCTCCGAGGTGTATCGCGGAACCGGTCCGCACTCGGAGCCGGAAACTCAGGCAATCGCCGCGTTCCATGCGGCGCATCCGCCGGTGCTGTCGGTGAGTTATCACACGTTCACCGGGCAGATCCTCTATCCATGGGGCCACGCCTTCGGGCTCCTGCCTGACGATTTGTCGATCTTTCGTGCACTCGCCGGTACCGACGTGCACCCCGCCGTCATCGACCGCCTGCCCGGCTCGGATCGCGACCACTATCATCCGGCGCCATTATGGAATCTGTACACCACCAACGGCGACTATACCGATTGGGCGTATGGAGATCGAGGTGTATTGCCCTTCACTCCCGAGCTTACCAGCGGATGGGAAGGGAACGTCTTCTATGGCTTCGATTTTCCTGACGACGAGTCGAAGCTTCAGCGCCTATTCCTCGACAACCTGCCATTCGCGCTCGACGTGCTCGATGCCGCGGCCGATCCCCTGCATGCGATGCCGGTCGCGAGCGGCCTTCCGGTTCGAAAGATCGAGCTCGAATCGCTCTCGCCGGTCATTCGGCTGCGTGTGCCGTTGGGTATGCTTGCCCACACGGTGGTCCGCGAGCCGGCGGGAATTCCGCTGATGCCGGATGCCGCTACCACGCGGGCCATCCACACGCGGCGACTCGTCTCACCGCCCGTCGCGCGTCCAGCGCGGGTAGAGGTCGAGGTGGCGGAGCAGGCGCTCCGCTACGACGTGCTCGCCGCTACCGGCGCTGAACCTGACGACGCAACCTGGTCAGCCTCGGGATGGGAGCGGCAAGGGCCAGCAGTGGCCGGATCGAGTGCCTGGGCGGCGGTGCGCGGAACGCTCCGTTCCCCGCCGATCGAAGTGCCGGCCGGCGCCGATACCGTGTCGGTGCTTTTCTGGACTCGTCATTTCGGTGACGGCTTCGACATCGATCCGCACGGAGAGATCCGCGTCAGCAACGATAACGGGATGACGTGGCGTGTCGTGGGGATGGTCGCCGGAATCGCGCCGGTCTACTACCCCGAACGCGCCGACATCGTTGGAGAGGCGGGCAGGACGATCCTGCTCGAGTTCGCGGCGATGTTTTCCGGAGACATCCTCGCCTGGTGGGTGGATGAGATCACGCTCGTAAGGCGTAGCAAGGTTCCGGCGCTCGCCGCCAATGGGCCGGCGCTCGTGCTACCCTCGGAAAATCCGGTGCGAGGAGCCGAGGTCCGCTTTACCTGGCCGTTTGGCGATGCGGGTGGACACGCGGCGGCTTACGATGCCGCTGGCCGGGAAGTGTGGCGCGAGCGCGTCGCACCGCCGGCCACGACGGTTACCTGGCTTCTCGATCGGCACGGCGTCGCAAATGGAGCGTATTTCGTCGTTATGCGCTCAGGCGGCCGCGAGGCGCGTGGCAAGCTGTTCGTTCTGCGCAACAGGGGACAGTAATGATCCTCGGGGTCGGCCTGGACATGATCGAGATAGCGCGCGTGCGCCGGTTGATCGAGCGCCATGGCGATCATGCGCTACGCCGGTTGTTCACCGACGGTGAACGTTCCTATGCCGAATCGCACCAGGAGCCTGCCCGGCACTTTGCAGCCCGTATCGCCGCCAAGGAAGCCGCGTTCAAGGCGCTGGCGACCCACGCGGCGGGCCGCGGTATCGGGTGGCGAGACATGGAGGTCGTCGCCGGCGGCGGACGGGCACCGCGGCTGGTCTTTCATCGACTGGCTGCGGTCTGCGCCGGCGAGTTAGGCGTGAGCGCCGCCTGGCTCACCATTACGCACGCGGTAGATATGGCGGCGGCGGTGGTGGTGCTGGAGCGATAGAAAGGGTCGGTAGTAAGTGCGAAGTGCGAATTGCGAAGGTCCAAAGCACGAGTGCGTGAGTCGCCATTCGCACTTCCGCTCACTTTTCGCCCTTCGCACTTCGCAATTCGAATCTTTTCCTATCTCACACCCAGACTACGCAGCCTCCCCTCCAGCTCCGTGCGCGCCGTGTCGAGCCGTGCGCGCGCGTCCGCGATCTGCTGCTCCGCCTCAGTTCGAATTCGCAGAGCCTCGGCCTGGATAGGCGCCGCTCGCTCACGCACGATCCGCTCGACTTGCGTGCGTGCCTCTCGCTCGGCGCGCGCCACTTCTTCGCCCAGCACTTCACGAACGCGGGAGGCGAGCACGCGGTCGAGGTTGGAGCGAACGCTGAGAACGGGCGATTCCATGGTGCCGCTCACCGAGGCGCTCAGCTCGATGTCGTCGAGGCCCGTGATCACGCGTACAGCCAGCTCCTCCAGCCGGTTGAGAGCGCGACCCTTCCCGTCCGGCGCCCATGCGACATCTGCCGCACGAACGTTCCAGCTGCCGCGAATCTGATCTCCGGCTCGGTCGAACATCAGGCGCGATGTACCGCGGCCGAGCTCGGCGCGTAACGGCAAGCCGGGAATATCGAACGATGGGAGCGGCACGCCAGCGGCGCTGATCATCATCGAATCGCGCATCCGGCCGCCCAGATGATCCATTACGCCCCCGCCGCGCAGCGACATGCCCGATCCGCCGCCGGTGCGCGACACCGCGAACTGCATCGGCAGGCCCACGACGTCAGGCGCCGTCGTGAGGTTGGCGATCCCCACTCGATAGGTGCCGCTGGTCGCGCCGTCGCCAGATATTGTGAGGTCGAGATCGCCGCGCCGCAGAAGGAACGAGGGATAGGACCGATCCTGCACGAACCTTACGGTTGTCCCGGCTGCGCGCGCTCGCTGCGGGCCGGGCTTGCGCCTTGGATCGAGTCCGGGCGGCAGGTGATCTTGTGCCAGCTCGCTCCAATAGACGAGCTGCTGAAAACGTTCGATCGTCACCTGACCGAACACGGCGTTTCCAATGTCCGGCGCGGCGAATGTCGGCAACTTGAGTAGACCGCGAGCGAATGCGAAGTCCGCTGCCCGCGCGTCGTCCACCTCCTGGACTCCCGAGGCGAGCAGTTCGAGCCCAGATCGAGTGGAGCGCTCCAGGTCCTCCACGCGGCGGCGAGCGGCCTGCAGCTCATTAAGTGTGCGCCGCACGTCGGTTACCGCCTGACGCGTTCCGTTAATGCCGAGCTGCAGCGGATTCTGGCCCTGGAGCCGTTCGGCGACCGAGCGTGCCGAATCGAGCGTCTGGCGCAGGGCGAGCCCGGCGTATTCCGTGGTCACGGCGGCGCGCACCGAGTCGGCTTCCGTGCGGAGCCGGAGCGCCCGTTGCACGGTCTGCAGCTGTGACGGGTCGAGGACGATCGAGCGGATGGTATCGAGCGGCGTCAGGCTGAGAAGTGGTACATCGAACTGCGAGCGCCACTGTTTCACCGCACCAAGTGCAATGGCGGCAAAGCCGTCCCTCGGCGCCGGTGGTGCTGGGCGTTGCCGCGCGGTGCCCACGCGCACGCTCTCGATGGCCAACCGGCGTACGATGAGCTTGCGCTCCAGCAACGGATCGCTTTCCAGCTCGATCTGAATTCGGCTCGCCTCGAACAGATTCTTCATAGCATCGAATGGGTCGGCGATGCGTACGCCCACCAACTCGACCGAAGGTTCCGTTTCGTGCATCGTCAGGCGGTCGATCTCGACGTGAGTGCCGAGCATCTTGGATGCCGCTTCGGCGGTAGTGTCGCGGACGATACGCTCGGCGAACAGTACGTAACCCACTGCCGCCAGCGCGATCGCCAGACAGAGCGGAATTATTCCGCGCCAGCGGATGACGCGGCGACTCCTAGGTGTGTCGTCAGGCATGGAACCACTGCCAGACATTGTATGCCCGGGATGCCGTAACCGTCTGCACAATCCGCCACTGGCGCAGGCGCGTGCCGTAAGTCGTGCGATACCTGACGACGGCGAGGCGCGCCGCGAGGTAGATCGGCACGCTCAGGATCAGCCATCCAATCACGCTCCCCAGCACCACGGTGTTTCCAAAGTTGGTGAAGGGTACGAAGGGTGTGTGATCGAGTCTCGTCCAAAGCGGCTGGAGCGACGCGTTTTCCAGCAGTAATGCCCCGCCGATCCTGTCGAACGCCGGATCGAGCAGAAATCCGACCGGCGTGAACAGCGCCCATGCCAGCAGTCCCGCCCCGAACGACACATTCAGCATGATCAGCAGAACCACCACGATCACATTGTGCACGTTGGCGATCGGCGTGAGGCCGAGCGCGGCCCCGAGCGCCATGCCGAGACCGATCTGGTGTGGAGTGCCGTCGGAATGGAGGGTCTTGACGAGCGACTGCAGCAGCTTGAGAAGTGCGATCATTATTGCGGGCCGTTGGCGAAGGGCGTCTGCCGAAGGTTGACCGTCGGCCTGCCCTTGGCGTCACGGCCTGCGTTCGCTTCCAGGGAGAGAAGTCCGCCCTTCGGCCAAAAGCCGTGCGTTGAAGCGCTGAGACTCCTCGATCCGCTCCACTTCGATCGCAATTGTATCGACCGCCTGCTGCAGCTGATTCAGCTGCTCCGAAATGGCGTGTAGCTCCTTGGGCGCAGCTCCACCCCGGCTCTTCATCCAGGTAGTGATGATTTTGCCGCCCGTCGCAATTGCCGTTATCGCGACGATGAACGGGAGCACTGCGTTGAGCACGATCGATAATTCTGCTGGGTGCATGGATTCAGGTGAGCAAGGGCCATTTTCGAGGGCTGTACAACTTGAGTAATCGCGCGCGTGCTCGCCAGCCGATAAGGAGAATCGCGGCCTGCGGAAGTGCTGTCCTCCCGCGTTCGCCGGGAAGAACGTGCACGTCATCCCCGCGCAGGCGGGGATCCATCTCCGCTCGGATTCCGCAACTGGATTCCCGCTTTCGCGGGAATGACGAAGCTTTCGCCGGAAATTACGAAGGGAAGAGTTGTGTATTAACCGCGAGTTCCCCGGAATGATCTTTCCCTTCGCGTATAATCCCGATAGTTTGCATCCCCAATGCGCTTGAGAACCGTTCTCATCCGTGCCGCCCTAGTGGCCGGCGGCGGATTTCTGCCCCTGTTCGCCACGGCTGCCTCGGCACAGCAGACCCCTGCGCAGCGGTTGTCGTCAATCGTCGGCGTCGCCGTCGCGGAATACGGGCTTGGTGTGGACGAGAACGGCCGGATCATCTCCGACCTCGAATACGGCGAAGCGGTCGACTTCCTCGGCGATGCCAGAGGTGTGGCCGAGCGGCTCTCGGGTGACCGCGCCGCCGCGGCCCGCACCATCCTCGACTCCCTGACACAGGCCGTCGCCGCTCGCCGTGCTCCTTCAGTCGTGGCGGCGATGCACCAGCGGTTCATGGAAGCGTTAGGTTCGGCCGGGGCGCTCGAGCTGCCTAGCCGGCCGCTGAACGTGAGCAACGGCCGCGCCATTTACCAGCGTGAGTGTGCGTCCTGCCACGGAGCGGCTGGCCTTGGCGATGGGCCCGCCGCTCTGGGAATGGAGCCCCCCCCCATTCCCGTCGGCAGCCCGCACGACATGCTCGACGCAACGCCCGCGCTGCTCTACCGCGTGGTCGCCGTCGGAATAAAAGGAACGGCGATGGCCGGGTACGCGGACCGGATGTCGCCCGAGGAGCGGTGGGATGTGGTCGCCGCCCTGCACGAGCTCCGCTCGAGTGGCGCTGACAGGCTCGAGGGCGAGGGCCTCTATCTGCAGCAGTGCGCGAGCTGTCACGGTATAAAGGGCGCCGGCGATGGCCACGTTGCACCGGCGCTCACCAGACTGCCCGCCGACATTGGGTCGCTCGTGTGGCAGTCGGAGAAGAGTGATGCCCAGATCGCCGCGGCCATCCGCAACGGCGTTCCCGGTACCGCCATGCCGCCGTCGGATGCAAGCGCCGAGCAGATTGCGAACATTGTTGCCTACATTCGGATGCTTCCGGCGACGCGCGGCGATGTACCGACGCTCGCCTCCGCCGATTCGCTCGATCCGACACAGATCGCGCAACGCGTCCGCTCGTTGCTTTCGCAGGCGATCGTTGCGGCCGGTGCCGGGCGGACCGATGATGCCAACGATCTAGCGTTCGATGCCTACATCGCCTTCGAGCCTCTGGAGACGTCGACCCGGGCAAAGGCGCCGGGCCTCATCGCGACGCTCGAAAGCCGGTTTGCCGAGTTCAAGGCTGCCGCACGGGCCGGCGATACCCAGCACGCCGAGCGAACCCGCGATGCGATCGAGGCAGGAATGCCCCGAGTGCTGGAGCTCGCGCAGGCACCCTCCGGAAAGTGGGCGGCATTTCTCCAGTCGTTCCTGATCATACTCCGAGAGGGCGTCGAGGCGATTCTGGTCGTCGGCGCGGTGGTCGCTTTTCTCATCAGGACGGGCAATCGCAACCGCCTGCGCGGCATCTGGATCGGGTGCGCGCTGGCGATAGTTGCCTCCGCCGCCACGGCGGTGATTCTGCACACCGTCCTGCGTTCGCTGCCGGCCACCCGGGAGATCATCGAAGGCGTGACCATGCTGGTCGCCGTCGCGGTGCTTTTCTCGGTGAGCTACTGGCTCATTTCCAAGGTGGAAGCGGCCAAGTGGCAGCAGTTCATCAAGGAGAAGGTGGAATCCGCGCTCTCGCATGGTGGAAGCCGGGCGCTGGCAATTGTCGCGTTTCTCGCGGTGTACCGTGAGGGAGCCGAGACGGCGTTGTTCTACCAGGCGCTGTTCAACGAGGGAGCTCAGGTGATGGTGCCGATAACGTTAGGCATCGTCGTCGGTTCCGCGGTGCTGGCGGTTATTTTCACGCTGTTCTACCGCTTCGGGGTGCGTATACCATTGCGCCCATTTTTCGCCGTGACGAGCGTGCTGTTGTACTACATGGCGTTCGTTTTCATGGGGAAGGGAATCAGAGAGCTGCAGGAAGGGAACGCGGCGCCGATTACGCTGATCCCGGGGTTTCCCGAGATCCCCGCGCTCGGCATCTTTGCCACGGTCGAGACCGTTCTGGCGCAACTGGTGCTGCTCATCCTGTTCGGCATCGCGCTGGTCAAGACCTTCTGGCCGCGCCGTGCCGTCACGCTGCCCAACGCGCCGACGCCGGTACCCGCGCTTACCGAGCGCGTCGAAGCGCTCTCACTGCGAGTCGCGGAGCTGGAACGCGAAGCGCGCCAGGCTCAGCGCGCGGAGCGCGAAGCGGGAGTGACCGAATAAGGAGAGCGGGAAACGGGAAATGGGAAAGGGGAAACGTGACCCGCAGAAAAGCTTCCGTTTCCCGTTTCCCATTTCCCATTTCCCGTCAACAAGCCGGTCGACTATCTTTTCGCGCAACCCGTGACAACCGCCGAGCTGTTCGCCCTCCCGTGGGGGCCGCTACTCATCTTTGCTCTGCGCATCGTCGACGTTTCGCTCGACACGATGCGCGTGATCCTCGCCGTGCGCGGCAGGCGTGGCATTACAGCGATACTCGGCTTCTTTCAGGCGCTGATCTGGATTTTTGCCGTCGGCAACGCCATCCGGCATCTCGACAGCGTCTGGCACGTCCTTGGTTATGCGGCGGGCTTCGGAGCTGGCACCTTCATCGGGATCTCGATCGAGCAGGCGTTGGCCTATGGCTACTCCGCGGTACGCATCGTGTCGCAGTATGGCGGAGTCGAGATCGCCGAAGCCTTACGCGAGCGCGGTTACGGAGCCACCGAGATCCCGGCATTCGGGCGCGAAGGGCGCGTCGAGGTGATCACTTCGGTGGTGCAGCGCCAACATCTCGACGATGTCGTGAAGATCGTTCACACCTGGGATCCGAGCGCATTCATCACCGTCGAGGAGCCGAAGGTCATGAGCGGCGGTTCGCTGGCCGGTAGGAGCCCGATGGGCATTCCGCTGCGGTGGGAGAAGTCGAAGCGGCAGAGAGTTTAGAGAAACGGGAAACGGGAAACGGGAAATGGGAAACGAACGCTCCGTTTCCCGTTCCCATTTCCCCTTTCCCGCTTTTCAGGGACTACACCTTCTCCCCCCGCCTCCAGAGCATCCACCCACTCCCGAGCACCACAAACCCCAGAGCGAACACCTGCGCCAGCGTGATGATCCCGAAAAACCGATCATCCTTGGCGCGGAAGAATTCCACTATGAAGCGCTCGAGACCAGCGAGTACCATGTAAACCCCAAACAACCATCCCTCGGCATGCTTGTGCCCGCGAAGGCGCCACAGGATGAAGAACATCGCCATCGCCATCGCCGTTTCGTAGAGCTGCGTCGGGTGAACGGCGAGTACGTCGGTGGGTAGCGCGCCAGGTGGCGGAGTGGTGCCGAATTCGCGCTGCATGATCGCCACCGTCGATGGCGGCGCGCCTTGCGGAAACTGCACGGCGAGTGGGCCGTTCCACGGCCGCCCATAGTCATCGCCTACTGCCCAGCAGCCGGTTCGTCCAACCGCGTATGCAGCGGCAATGGCCGGCCCGGCGACTTCGG